>JAJFUH010000047.1 GCA_021372535.1 bacterium | reverse complement strand
GTCCTCACCAGGAACGTTCCACCGTACCGTGTTGAAAAGCGCATGGCATCCCCTCTGAAACCACTGATATAATACGTGCCGGAGCATTATCACCCACGGTCCGGCAGACATATGTAGTCTATCCATTTTTTCATTATCTGTCAAGGCAACAATAGGTGAAAAAACACTTGACAATGTCCGGACAATAATATATATTTATAGATAAATAGCTATTATGATATTACACTGACATCTCAAGGAGGTATTTATGGCTGCCGTACAGGAAGTAACCGATCAGACATTTCAGCATGAAGTGCTCAATTCCGATAAACCGGTGGTTGTTGATTTCTGGGCACCCTGGTGTATGCCCTGCCGTATGATGAGCCCAATTCTCGATGAAGTCGCCGTCAAAAACGACGGTAAGGCCAAGTTTATGAAACTCAACACCGACCTTAACCAGTCCACGGCTGTCAAGTATGGCATCATGAGCATACCCTCGCTCGTCTTCTTCAAGGGAGGCAAAGAGGTAAAGAGAATGATAGGGGTCAAATCCGCATCTGCGCTCGAGTCAGAACTTCACCAGGTGCTGTAACAGCATATAACCGGAAAATCGCTGAAAAATGAGGGCGAGGAGGAGAAA
Source organism: bacterium (assembly GCA_021372535.1). Lineage (NCBI taxonomy): Bacteria > bacterium. The sequence continues at coordinate 67,860 of JAJFUH010000047.1, read as the reverse complement.
CTCCATGCTGCGCATGATTTTAGGCCCCCTGGTGGGAGGTATTCTCGGATTTGCGTACTATAAGTTCATCGGATGCTCGAGCGGAGCCTGTCCGATAACGTCAAGTCCATGGGGATCAACACTGTATGGAGCGCTTATCGGATTCATGATTGCCTCCATGGGCGGCAGACACTGAAAATACAATCCCGAAGATATGGGTTTTACATATTCACTTGAAGGCGTTTGTCCACCAGAGGCAGACGCCTTTTTATTATTTCGGTTTGCCAGTCGTATTGTATTTCTCAAGACACTTCATGTTTCACTTTTCTCGAACCGCCCGAAAAGATTTGCCAATCGGCAGTAACTGTTTTACTTTACATACATTCTCATAACACTGTTGATCTCGACATAATCGATCTTGTGCGGATTTGAAAATTTGACTGTATGCAGGTGAACGACTATGAAAAAAAACATCAGACTTCTTGTCATCGGCGGAGTCGCAGCAGGGACGAAAGGAGCTGCAAAGGCGCGACGCGACGATCCGGACATGGAAATCACCATCATCACTGAAGAACCGTACATTTCATACGCCGGATGCGGGCTTGCGTACTATGTCGGTGATGTCGTCCGGAACCGCGAACAGCTGTTCGCCCGCTCTCCCGAGGCATTCAGGGAGAAGCAGAACATACCCGTCCTCACCCGTCACCGCGCCGACCGGATATCCACCTACGACCATGTAGTGAAAGTGACCGACATAGCGACAGGCGCGATCATCGATATGTCCTTCGACAGGCTGCTTATTGCCACCGGAGCATCCGCTGTTATCCCGCCAATCGAGGGGATCGGCTGTGAAGGTGTTTTCACCCTCCATACCATTCCCGACGCAGATGCCATCAAAGCCTATATAGCCGAACACAGCGTCAGTCACGCCTGCATCGTCGGCGGCGGATACATCAGCGCGGAATTGGCTGAGAATTTCCTCGCACGGGGCATCACCTCGACCATTTTCGAACAGGCGGATCATATCATGCCGCAGCTTTTCGATCAGGATATGTCCGTTCCGATAAGGGAACACATGGAATCGAAGGGGGTACAGGTACAGACCGGCGCCGCTGTGGAAAAAATCATCACCGATGCAAAGGGAGCTGTCCGCGCTGTCCTTGCCGGCGGCAGAGAATACGATTGCGGGATTGTGATACTCGCCGCCGGTGTCAGGCCGAATACGCAGCTCGCCCGTGAGGCGCGAATCATCCTGGGACCGACCGGCGCCATCAAAACGGACAAATATATGGAAACCTCCGCGAGGGGCATATATGCCGCCGGAGACTGCGCCGAATCGACTCACCTTGTCAGCGGGAAACCATGCTGGTTCCCGCTCGGTTCAACAGCAAACAAACAGGGACGTGTCGCCGGGGCGAATATCGCAGGCGGGCGGAAAACATTCAACGGTGTGCTCGGAACGTCCATCGTGAAAGTCTTCGATTTGTCGGTCGGGCGCACCGGTCTCAACGAACGCGAGGCAAAAGAGGCGGGCTTCAATCCTCTGTCCGTGACAGTGAAAACGCCTGTACGGGCCGGCTATTATCCGGGAGGCGGTAACATCACGCTCAAACTCACAGCGGACCGCGGTTCCCAGCGGTTGCTCGGCGCACAGGCATTCGGGGACAGCACCGTGGACAAGGTCATCGACACCGTGGCGACAGCACTCACCGGCCGTATATCCATTCCCGACCTGACCAATGCGGATATCACTTATTCACCGCCCTATTCAACACCGCTCGGCACGGTGATTGTTGCGGCAAGCGTTCTTGAAGAGATGTTGTAAACAATGCATGAAGCCGGTTATTTACCATATTCAATAATCCACGGATTCTCGCGGCTTTAATGCTTTTCGAGACAATTTTTATCAGCCGGGAAACAACCGGTCATTTTACCGCTACATCCCAGACCTTTGCCAGCTGTGATGTGCCGTCCGGCCCCTTTACGGTGAGCACGACAACGGTATACCTTCCCTCTTTTTCATAGATATGCACCGGATTCTGCTCGGATGATTTGACGCCATCGCCGAAATCCCACTCCCACGAAGTGACAGTGCCGTACGATTCATCCTTGAACGCTACGACACGGCGATCCATATCCGCGATAACGAACGACCATTGCGCCTCGATCGGCTTCCGAAAGCGCTTTTCGAGGGGCATGAGCCTGAAAGCGCAGAGATCGGAGGCATTCCCGTACATGGTGGTTTTATGCGAAAGGTTCCAGAACGCCTTGTATCTGCCCGAATCATGAACGCCGTCATATTCAAGAATACTCCATGAAACACCGATGATGGAATTCTCGGTGAGTTTCGACTCGACTGCACGCGAGGGGCTTTCGATTGGCGCATAATCAAAAGGAGTGATCCAGAATTCGAGAACGAGTTTCCCGCTTTCGCCATGTTTGAAATTATACGAATACGCCGCATTTGCATAAGGAAACTCGTAAATCCAGGGCTGGCATCCCCACACCATCGTCCACGATTTGTTCTCGGCAGGGGTGAATATGTGATAATTCTGGGCATGAACGCCATGAAACCGTGCGTACCGTTCCCATTTTGTGAGGAGCGAATCCGCGGGATGGAACTCCGTGATCAGCGGGCCACCGGAAAGATCGCCGTCCACAACGAGTTCGAAAATGTCGTTGTCGATACCGGAACTGTCGAAATCCCAGTAATCGTCATAAGCCTCGTACAGGAAGTAGAGTCTGTTCATTCCTTTCACCCAGCCGATCCTCACGGTAACATCCTTGTCCTTCGGATCTGTTTTCATCCCGTAAGTCGTATCGACAAGCTGATCCAGCCCGATGGCATACTCTTTCGGCACGATATCCCAGTCTTTTGTATCGCCGTCGATGCTGGGCATCATGTTCCGGGGAAACTGGAAAATTTTAAACTCGACTCCCGGCCGTTCAAGGGCATTCGCTGTCGAGAGCGTTACCATCCAGACAGATAGAATCAGGATACTCGTTCTCACCATGAAAACATTCCTTTCATTTGAGAAATAGTAAAATTTTATAAAGCATTTGAAGTCAAACAGTTATCCCGGATTAATTTAATAATTCACCAACGGGACACGGAGAAAAAACTCTCAATTTATCTGAAAACACCTTTTCGTCCTTTGTTGTGATCAAAGATGGTCATGAGGGATATTTATAAAAAAATATTCAACCACAAAGACACAAAAACACAAAGAGATATAATAGATTATTTATACTATAGTTAGTATCTATAAACAGCACATATTCAAAAAATGATATATAACAACAAATACGTAAAAAACCATCCGATCCGTATAAATCCGCGTTCTATTATAATCCATGAATAGATCGGGTTAAAAATATGCTGTAAATAATACCATTCACTATGGAATTGTCAATCGGGAATGATGATTTACACATCAATCGGCGTGATTACATTCCATTCATGGCTATGAACGTATCATTTCTTAAAGGATTTGAAAAAAGGGATGTCAGCCCGCATCATGCCCGTATATCGAACAGGACAATTACATCCTCGATTTCGACTATTCCACGGACAAGACCATAGAGAGGCCGCGGCTGTCCGTTAAGAATATTTTCTTTTTTAAATCCGCCGGGAAGGTCTTCTTCACCGATTTTGGAGGGCATTGGCGGGGGAGTCTGTTCCAGAAGAAACTGGCTGCGCTGCTCCATGGCGGGCTGCTGCGAAATGAGGCTTTTGAAGGCAAATATGTCGGTCGAGCCGACAGCGGGAGGCAGAGGCTCGGGAATCTGTTCCCTGGTAAAAGCACGCTGTTGGATTATGGCCGACCGGTCGCTCATCTTGTAGTACAAAGGCAGAACTTCCGTTGTTCCGAGTGCCGGAGGTAACGGCTCAGGATTCTGCTTGAGGGTGAATACACTCCGTCGTACTGTGGCTGATTGTTTGTTTAAGATGTTTTCAACCAGAGACGATTCGGCAGTTTCTTTTCCATTCGTCTGCTGTGTCAGGCCACGCATATCCGCGGAAACAGATGCGTCTCGAACACCGGAAATGGCACCGTTCATATTCCCGTCCTTCCTGTAACCGTTCTGATATTCCTATCGGCACAAACGGAAGAAATATTAAGGGCGCCCGTGAAAAAAACGGGCGCCCCGAATTGAAAAGATACATGATCGGTATAAACATGGTTTATCGCTGAACTCTCGCTCCGCCGCCGGCTGCAATTTTTTCAGCCATTCCGCGCGTGGCCATGCAGATGTCGCCAACATAGGTGTGCGTCAGATTCGACCAGGCGACAGCGAGCTCGAGGGCATCCTGGGTATCCATACCCTCGATAAGACCGCTTACCAACGCTCCGCTGAATGAATCGCCGCCGCCGAGGCGGTCGATGACATGAACCTCGTACTTTTTCGATTCAAAGAGCTTTCCGCTGGCACGGTCAACCACGATGGCACGCCACATGTTGATATTCGCCTGTATTACCTCCCTGAGTGTTGTCGCGACCATTTTTACATTGCCCCACCGGGAGAATACCTTATCGGCGACGACCTTGTACGCCCCGGTTTTCAGGTCTTTGTAGTTGTCGTCAACGCCCTCCGGAACGATGCCGAGACAGGTGGCGCAGTCCTCTTCATTGCCAATGACAATATCGACATACCCAACAATCTCAGACATGGTCTTCCTGGCCTGATCCTTCGTCCAGAGCTTCCCCCGGTAGTTGAGGTCGATAGATATTTTAAGCCCCATGGAGCGGGCTGTCTCGCAGGCTTCCATGCATACCTCGGCGACGTTCGCACCGAGCGCTGGGGTGATTCCCGAGAAATGGAACCACTTCGCGCCCTTGAAAATCTCTTTCCAGTCGAAATCGCCCTTTTTCACCTGCGAGATCGCGGAGCCGTACCGGTCGTAGGTTACAACATCCCCGCGGGAACCGTATCCCTGCTCGACAAGGTACTGCCCCATCCGTACGCGTCCGAGACCGTCGAATTTCACTTTTTTGATGCCGCCGCCGATTGCGTGACGGTCACACTGGGCTATGATACGTGCGCCGTACGGGTTATCGGGAACAACAGTGACGAACACGGCGGAATGCCCCATCCGTCTGCACGATACGGCCATATTGTATTCCGACCCGCCGACGAGTGAATAGAGCATATCGGCTTCCTCGAAGGGCAGGTGCTCGACAGGCATGAGCCGTATCATCACCTCTCCGAAAGTCACAACTTCAGACATAAGAACTCCTTTTTACTTCGATATAATTGTTAATGTTTAATTTGTAATATTTTGCCTTCGTTTTTTACGGATTGGTAGAGTTAAGGAAGATGTGAAGTAGTCATTCGGTAATCTTCATGAATTTCTCTATAGTCAATCCCGTCTGCCGGATAATCGCCCGTACCGTTGCCACAGGCATCGTTCCTGAATGGTTGGGTACAGTGACATACCGCCGCGTCTCCGGATGTCGCCAGATTTCATGGCTGCCTTTGGCCTGGCGCTCGAATACAAATCCGACTGCCCTTAAAGCGTGAATGACGTTTCGATATGTCATAGCGGACAAACGGCTCATGCAGGCGAAACCTCACTCACCACAACCGGAATAAACGCTGTCACCTTTTCTTCTTTCCGCGCCAGCGCAGCAGAAACAGCAGGGGGTAGAGGATCGCCGTGTTCAAGGTGCGCTTCGATAAGCTTTCGGGCGACATCCTGGGCGATCTCCATCGTTTCGGCGACGGTACGGCCCTGGGCAATCAATCCCTCAAGGTCATCACTGGTCGCCAGATACCCGCCTTCATCGAGCGGCTCGATCTGTATATGTACCATGATTTCACTCATACTATTCACCTCTCACATTTTACAAATATCTCAAATAATACAACTGCTTTCTTTGTCGTTGTATCAATCCCGAATACGTCAATAATCTTCACACATGTTTATGTATTTTTAAAATACACAATACCCTGCAATACGTCAACCATGAACAATGCAAAAAGATATAAATCCTGTCTATCATGTAAATCCTGTCTATTACAAACAAGGGAGCGGACACGCATATCCACCCCCTTGTTGAATACATTGTCATCCGCATCATCCGTTACAATCAGAGTTCCGGTACGATCAGAAACCCTGCCGCTGGAAATACAGTTTTACCGCCTCGTCGTACTCACGGCCGCCGACCTGATAGAATCCAAGCCAGAACCATGGTATCCAGCCGCGGCGGACCATCTCGTCGATGAACTGCGCGGTGAAGACCCACATGAGTATGTTATTCATGATGCCGCCGGGAGTACCGACCTTCTCCGGGATACCGGAAATTTCAACGAGACCCCCGCCTTCGGGGCAGTAATTGTCGATGAACACATCGGAATACTGCCGGAGATGGAGGGAGTTTCCCGGCGCGATGGAAACAATGAACATGCCCGTCTCACGGGCTTTTTTCGCCTCGTCGACAATCTTCTGTGAATCGGGTTCGATTGTCGCGAGAAGGTGGACATCGCCCTTTTTCATGTCATTGCGGAAGGCGTTGGTCATCATCGGCCCCATGGCCACACCGTTCGATTCGCTCTGGACACCGGGATGGTCGGTCGTCACATGGTAATGGGCGCCGTTCCCGATTTTTTCAGCGACAGTCGGGGCATGGTCGAACATGTAATTCTTCTGAAGACGGAATGCATCGTCCAGACGGCCAAGGAGCGTGCCCATAAAGAAGGCGGACTTGTCGACCGGCTGGGCATTCTTGTTTTTGAGCTTGTTGGCGACCTCGACCTGAAACATCCAGAAGAGGGACGCGAGAGAATTTGCCGAGCTCGGGCAGAGCTTCATTTCGGGAATCTCCGGACAGTCGACGACTCCCTGCGTGTAGGGAATATAGCTCTGGAGGATTATACTCGATACATCCCCAAGAAGCCAGTTGTTGACATTCGGCGACACAAAACCGCGGGGAGACCATTCGTTGTCGATGTAATTGACCGGCACACCAACAACATATACACCCTTGTCGCGGGCGGCGCGGACATTCTCGTTGACGAAGTTGGTCACGAGAACATCGCCGGCCTGCATTTTGGGGAAATCATCGTCGCTTTTCCGCGTGTGGCTCATGATGATTTTAGGATTCCCCTTATTTTCCATGTTGAACTCTTCATAGCACATGTGTCCTTCATGGGCATGGTACCACACGTTCCCGCCCTTTGTGATGGCCCCGGCCATGCGGGTTGAAAGATCGCCGATGAGACCCATCTCATTTCGTGCGATACTCCCCAGAATTTCCCTGACCCGGACATAGTACTGCTCGCCGAAATCCATGGTGTGTCCCCAGTTGTATTTCGATCCGGCGCGATCAGCGGCATCGGCATAACGGACACCTGTTCCCGTGCCCGCAGCACCCGCGGCAAGAACTGCGCCGGTCTTGAGGATATTTCTTCTCGAAAGCTTTGCCATATCACTACTCCTTATGTATGTACCCCATTCGTTCTCTGTGAACAACAACTGCTCAGCGTATCCGGCGCCGGGCCGCACGGAAAATCATGCACGATTCCCCGCAGCAGCTCCGTCCGGATACTCCTGTCAGAATCCCCGCTTCATGAAAAATGGCCGGACACCCTTGTTATATTCCGAGCCGCCGACGGTGTATCCTCCCATCCAGAACCAGGGAACCCAGCCGCGCCGTACCATCTCATCGACGAACTGGGATGTAAAAATCCACATGAGCCAATTGTTCATGACACCGGCTGCCACCGCAACTTTTTTGTCGAAACCCTTGATTTCGAATAGTCCTGCACCTTCCGGGCTCAGATTGTCGATGAATACATCGGAATACTTCCGAAGCTCGTTTGAATTTCCCGATGCGATGGAAACGACAAACATGCCCAGATCCTTTGCATCCTTCGCCTCCTTGACGATGGTTGCATCATCGGGCTCGATTGCGGCAAACAGGTGGACATCACCCTTTTTCCTGTCCTCACGGAACGCATTGGTCATCATCGGCCCCATGGCGACGCCGTTCGATTCGCTTTCCACACCCCGGTGCTCGCTCCGGACATGGTAATGACCGCCCTTGCCGATTCTCTTCGCTACGGTTGCGGCATGGTCGAACATGTAGTCTTTCTGGAGACTATAGGCTTCGGAAATACGTTCGAGAATGGTGTCGATATACCGGAGAGAGTAATCGACAGGTTTCGCCTTCTTATCCTTGACTTTACAGGCAACCTCGGACTGGAACATCCAGTACAGGGTGTTGAGCGAGTTCGCAGCGCTCGGGCAGAGTTTCATCTCCGGTATCTGCGGACACTCGACAATTCCCTGTTGATAGGGAACGTAGCTCTGGAGTATCACATTCGACACATCCTTGAGGAGCCAGTTGTTGACATTCGGCTGTACAAAACCGCGAGGTGCCCATTCGTTGTCCACATAACACACAGGGACGCCGACGACATATACCCCACGGTCGCGGGCGGCACGGACGTCCTCGTTGACATAATTGGTCATGAGCACATCGCCGGATTTCATCTTGTCGTAATCGCCGCCGTTCCACACAGTACTGCTCCTGAGGATTCCGGGATTCCCTTTGTTCTCCTCCTTGAACTCGACATACCCCATATGACCGGCCTGGGCATGCATCCATCCGTTCCCGCCCTTGTTCACCGCATCGGCCATACGGCTTGTCAGGTCGCCGATGAGACCCATTTCGGTCAGACGGATTCGCTCGACCATGGACTTCATGGTGCTATAATACTGCTCGCCGAAATCAACTGTTTGACCGCAGTTGAACCGTGTACCGGCCCGGTCGGCTGCCAATGACCGGCGAACTCCCGTTCCCGCCCCCGCGGCTCCGGCAGCTACCAACGCCCCGGTTTTCAATACATTTCTCCTCGACAGCTTCTTCACGATAGACCTCCTGGTTCAAAAATGTTGGCAAACATATGAAATGATTATAAAATCTATCCTTTCGGGGTTGATAATTGTGCAAGCCACACAGCGGATATTTTAAATTTCTTTGATAAGGTTCATGAATAAATTCTCTTATGGAGAGTTCTTCGTCATGCTGAACTTGTTTCAGCATCTATTGTTAAAAGAAACAGAAAAAATTTTTCACCATGTATACAAAAAACACACATGTTATAGAAGATAGACCCCGAAACAAGTTCGGGGTGACGGGCTGTTCCTCCGGTTTTATAGTGTTCTTTAAAACAATTCGCCGCTTAAATCAAGCATTTCCGGATTTACGCTTTTTATCAAGTTCAATTTCCATTCACGATGCCAGTTTTTCAATTGTTTTTCTCGTTCGATGGCATCAACAATCCTGTCAAACACTTCATAATAAACCAGATACTTGCATTTATACTTTTTTTGTGAACTTTGAACCATCTTCACTACAATGTTCGTCTATTCTTTTGGCAAGATTGCTCGTAATACCAATATAGAGTGTTGTTTTACTAAAGTTGGTGAGAATATACACATAACCTTTTGACATGTTATATTTTTCTGCCATAATTATATTATGAATAACGCCGTCATGCCGAACTTGGTTCGGCATCTATCCGGAGCGTTATTCCGGCAAAGGCCGATAGGCCCCGAAACAAGTTCGGGGTGACGGGCTGATCGTACCGAATTTTAGGTGACAGTAAAAGGTATCGGTTTTTTTGTTCGTGTTAACCGATACTACCGATCGCCGTCCAGAATCTTGCCGAGCAGGCCCGCTCCGCCGCGTCTCACCTCATCCTTCGTGCCGAACCCGGAGGCGCTTATCACCCGGTTGGCCATCCGCGAAAACGGCAGCGTCTGCATGTATACCGTTCCCGGCCCTGTCAGGCGGGCATAAAAGATGCCCTCGCCGCCGAACAGGGCGGTCTTGATACCGCTCACCATCTTTATATCATAATCAACCGACTCCTGAAATGCAACGAGACACCCGGTATCGACATTGAGACTCTCTCCCACGGCGAGCTCGTGTTTGATGATCGTTCCCCCGGCATGGATAAACGCATATCCGTCACCGGTGAGCTTCTGGAGAATGAATCCCTCGCCGCCGAAAAATCCGGCGCCGAGCCTCCGGGTGAACGCCACACTGATGGCTATGCCGTACGCACTGCAGAGGTATGCGTCACGCTGGCAGAGCATGGTACCGGTTTCCGCAAGGTTGACCGGCAGTATCTTCCCGGGATAGGGCGCGGCAAACGAGACACGGCGCCGGTCGCTGCCATTGTTGGTGAAAAGCGCAACGAACAGGGATTCGCCGCTCACGAGACGTTTCACGCCGCCGAGCAGTCCTCCCTGCATCTCAGTGGTCGCCTCGATGCCGTCCTCCATGAACATCATCGCCCCGGATTCCGCCTGCACCGTTTCACCGGGATCGAGGGTGATAATCGCCGCCTGCATGTCGTCGCCGACAAGTTTGTAGTCAATCTGGTGAGCCATGATATTCTCCTGTTATTGTATGTTCTTTCCAATGCTCAGCATCTGTTTATCGACGGTGAACCGTCTGAAAATCTCACTTTTTTTCTGCCAGCGGATTTTTCATCACGACCAGATTGGTTTCCGACACGCTGTATTTCAGTTTTTCCGGCGGCGTTCCGGTATGGTGAATAGCGACAAGCCGTTTTCCCTTTTCACTCCCGAGGTCGGTAAACGGTATGGTGCAGACGATGTACAGATTACCGTCCGTACCAACATCGAGCCCCTGGCAGTAGTTCGGCTTTCGTCCGTCATCGAGCTCGATCGGCCCGTGATCGACATACCGCCTCAGTGAAATTTCATAGGTCACGAGATGGAGCTCAGACGTTCTTATCTTTGTCCCCGGCATAACAGCCGGTGCGCCGGCAATATAGTACACGGTTTTCCCGTCCCGCGAAAGCTCGAACGCCATGCTCGCTCCGGCACGGCCCCCCGACTTTCTTACCGGAGCGGATGCGATACGGTCGATGATTTCGAGTTCGCCGCTGTGAGGTTCGAAAGAGAAAAGATACTCGGTATGGGTATCGACGCCATAAAAACGCTGATATGCGTCGCTCCACCGTATGGAACGCCAGTAAACCCTGTCGAGTCCGGGTTTCCGCACCTGGAGGATCGGCAGATCAAAACGGGGTTTTTCAATGGTCGAAACGGTGTTTTTTGTGTAATCGTAACACGCGATTGTATCGTCCATATTGTGCCAGTAAACATTGCCGTCACGGGGATCCACACCGAGCGATCGCGGCCCCGGCGCGCTCAGGGAATCGGTGATATCGGGCGTGGCAACCGATTTTCCGAACGATCTTATCGTCCCTGTCGATATGTCGTAACAAATGAATTTGAGACCGGGCCAAGTAACCGTATACATCCTTCCTCGCGCCGTATCCATGCTCATGGTCACCATGCCCTCACCGGGCTCCCCGATGCCGTAATCATGGAATGCGCCCATCTTGAGATCATAGCTCATGAAATGCCCGCCGGGATAAGGGCCGAGGTTCCCGCCCTGGTAGACGCCGCCCTGCGTTCCGAAATAGAGTTTGCCGTCCTTTTCATACAGATCGCAGTGAATCTTGCTCTGGGAGAACACCTTTGTCCTGTCTTCGCCGAGAATATCGTTGACATTCCCGATCGTATCGGCTTTGCCGGTACGGGGATCGTACCGAAACATACACGCATTCGAATTGGGACGCTGAGAACCGATTGCGTAATAGACATTACCGTCCGAAGCCTGCTGTATCGCATGGTAGTTCGTCTCGCCGTAAAGAAATCCGGCGTCGATCATCTTCCCGATCACCGGTCCATCACGGTAAATCACCGACGGTTCCCGTGTCTGCTGTTGTGACTCTGCCTGACCCGTCCGGACGATCCCGGACATCCCAGCGAGCATCATACCGATGTACAGGAGATTTCGTATCATGTTCCGCGCTCCCTGTATTGGTGATTTCCTGAATATGAGAAAGCACATATTTTCCGCTTTTCATCTTGAAACGGCAACAATGACTTCCCCCGGCAGCTCAACGGCTATAAGGGTTTTTAATGGCGATGAGATTGATCTCCTGAAGATTTTTGCTCCGTTCGATCTCAAGCGCCGGTTTCCCGCCGGTGGCTATCTCGATCATCTTTTTCCCCTTTTCGCTCGAAACATCGGTAAAAGGAATCCAGGCGGCAATGTAAAGATTACCGTCAGTACCAACTTCGAGCCCCTGACAGTACCGCGGTTTACGCCCGTCATCGAGTGTAATCGCGCCATGATCGACATACCGTCTGAGCGGAATATCGTAGGTGACCAGGTGGAGCTCCGTATCGGTTGTCCCGTCCGGTTTCAACGCTTCGCTGGGGGCGATGTAATATACGACGTTTCCGTCACGAGATAGTTCGAACGCGAGAGAACTGTACGTGGTTTTCCCCGTTTTCCTGTTCGGCGCCGAAGCGATGCGGTCTAAGATTTCGAGGTCGGCAGTTTTCGGCTCGAAAGAAAACAGCCAGTCGCTGTAATACATGATCCCGTAAAATCTCCCCATACTTTCGCTCCATCGTATCGAGCGCCAGACACACCCCACGGACTTATCGAGGGGAATATGGAACATGGGAGCGTCGAATTTTGGCCCGCTGAGCGTTTCCACAACGTTCTTTTCATAGTTGAAACAGGCGATCGTATCATCCATATTGTGCCAGTACGCGTTGCCGGTCCGGGGATCGATGCCGATCGAGCGCGGTCCCTGCATGATTACGGGGGCATAAGCCTCTTCCCATTTCTCGATTTTCCGGGATTTCACATCGCAGTACAGAAAATTGTACCCGGGCCAGGAAATGGCATACATTCTCATGCGTTTCGTATCCATGCTCATGGCGACGAGACCCTGGTGCGGAGCCCCGATACCGAAATCCTCGAATTTCTCCGTTTTGAGATCATAGCTCATGAAATGCCCGCCGGGGTATGTACGGTCGTATGCGCCGGCATGGGTTCCGAAATAGAGCTTGCCGTTGACCTCGTATATATCGCCATGAACCTTGCCCTGGTTGATGACCTTCGTCCTGTCCTCGCCGACCACATCGGTGAGGTCTCCGAGCATCTTGACTTCGCCGCTCTTCGGATTGTAGCGGAACATCCGGGCGCCGGCGGCTTTATTGTGCGAACAGATGACATAATAGACATTGCCGTCCGATGCCTGTATGATACCGTGATAATTCGAGTCACCGTACAAAAATCCGGCATCGATCATTTTTCCCGTCACCGGTCCTTCCTTGTAAACGGCGCCGGGCACGCGGTCATCGGCAGCCATCACGGCAGTTACAGCCACCGACAACAGTACAACCATAATGGCGCTGAGTATCAGAGCGCTACGTTTCATAACATCCTCCCATGAAGTAAATATAATACAATGATTTATACCGATTTTCTCATGAATAGGGATTAACCTCGTAATGGTTACTTTCCCCTGTCTATCTCTTAATAACCCTGAAATCACTCAATACCGCCTGCGTTTCGATACTGTCGGGGCCGTACTTGAACGCTTCACGGGCACAGCGGATGGTAATCTCGCCGGTGGCACCGCCGTCGAGATGAAACGGTCCGGCTTCACAGGTCACCGGCGACGGCCCGATAATTGATGGAGCAGCATCGGAGCCGTTGTTCCACCGAACTGTCAGTTCACGGCCTTCGTCATCCGATTCGGCAATAAAGCTGATGGAAAAGTCAACCGGTTCACCGGAAAGGTTGACAGCGGTCACCCTGCCGTCATGGTGCATCATGCGAACGAGTTTCTCCGTCTTGCTGACATGGGGCCAGGGATAATAAAATGACGCTGTTGTATCGAAAAACGCCGATACCCAGCCGATTTCCGGGATGAAACCATCACGATCCGTAACCCCCGGCACCTGATCGTACGGGCTGCGGTAATCGAACACGAGGGCAACCGGATTCGGTTCAGCGGTGATTTCGTAGAGATCGGCGAACGTGTAATCGTAAGGGCTCTCGAATTCGTCCTCCTGAGGGTCCTTGTCGTTACGGCAGACCGGATTAAGACCTTCTAAAGTCCCCGCCTGAAAACCCGGCGCGATAAATCCCCTGAAGATGACAGTCTTTGTCGCAATAACATGATGGTATGTGAGATGCGTGATGCCGAGATAGCGCAGCGCGGCTAAATTGCAGTATTCCTGCGCCTCCATGGGAACCTCCATCTGACGGTAGAACGGCCGTATCCGTTCGGGAACCCTTCCGAGACCGAAGTACGGGTTGAACAGGCTCTTTCCGTGCACCGTCTGGTAATAGAGATATCCCTGATAGAGATTGCCGTTATTTCTCCGGAGGGGAACTTCGATAATCTTCGCATCCCCGGGGAGGTCGCGGATACGCTCGTACACCGCTGGATTATGGCTGAGATCGACAGAAAGCGCCGGAGGAACAATCGCATATTCGAGCAGCATGGTGACCGTAAGAATCCCCAGGAGAATTCCTTCGGCGGATACGGTTTTCATCTGCCGGAACAGATATGCGGCGCCCATCCCCGCGAGCACGGCGACCGAAAGCTGCACAAAAACCTTGTAGATCAGTATCCGGCGGGCGAACGGGGCATAAAGCGCATGAATGAGCCCCGAGGGAGAGTTCGGTCCCATGGTGGACCAGAACGCCACAGCCGCGGCTGCAAGGAAAATCCACGACACGGGTCTCGCTCCTTTAATCAGACCGAGAACAGCCAGTGCAAGAGCTATGTACCCGACATAAGCGACATTGCTGTCAGAATTTTTCTCGGGACGTTCGACAGCATCCCAGTATGTTTCCTTGAAATTACCCTTGAAAAGCGCGCTTCGCGGGTGAGGGACGAGATAATCAGAGGGTTTGAGGGAGAGTTCCGCAAGCTGGGCTTTCGTCCGCTGAACCTGTTCCATGGTTGCCTGCCCGCCGATGACAACCTTGTAGTAAAAGCCGAAAAGCACCACGAGAACAGCGAGAACAATCCCCGCTTTTACCCAGGCTTTCAGAGCATCGGGGGTGAGGATGTCATGCACAAAGCCGCCGAATCCCCGACGGTTTCCGTAGACATGCCAGAGCGCATATCCCGCCAGAATCACGATGGTGTGAACCGGAAGGTAGACGAGATAGTACGGCATGGAGAAAAGGATATTGAAGAGGAGAAAAACACCGGCCAACAGTGCATTTTTCCATGTCCGGTCCTCGATGAATCTGAGCAGAAAGAGTGTATAGAACGGTATCCACTGCACCTGAGTGGAATCGAACGTCGTATACGACCGCACCATCATATTGGGGCAGAATGCATAGATGATTCCCCCGATAAATCCGGCGACCGGGCTCTTCGTAATATGCCGCACGAGGAAAAACGCTCCGAGACCCGATACAATAATGTTGAAGAGAATGGCGAAGTTATTGCTGAAAAGATGTCCGAACAGGATGGTGACCGGAAGCTGGGCGAAACCGGTGAAATTGGTGAAAACCATCCTCGATCCGAAAGGCGCAGCGATAAGCGGGCAGATGAGCGGCGATGTTTTCAGCCCGGCCACCGCTTCCTTCATCCACCAGAAATAGTAGTGTATCGTGGCGAACAGGTCGGTCGAAATGTGATCGTAAAAACCGTAAATGGAACTGTTCATCCTGAAAATGAGCGGAAACGTGAGCAGACAGGCAATCACCGTATAAATTCCCGCAGCTGCGAGTCCGGGCAGCGGGATATACTCCGTGAGCGTTTTTCCCGGAGCCTGAACAGGAGCAGGTTCGATCTTCCGAGCGTATGTTTTTTTCTTCTTTGCCACGATCTTTTCCCTTTCTGATCGTCAGTATCCCATGACACAGCCGGTTTCTATCGGAAACCCGTTTCTCTCAACACCACTTATAATTTCACTGTTTCCATGTCGTTCTATCGTATTCTCCAACGCCGAGAAACGAACGGACTGTCCCCCATCCGTATTCCCACAGGGTAATCCAGCAGGCGATCGGGTGAAACCACCATGCGCTATCGGGTTTATGGAGATAGCCCCGCACCGACTGAACCATGAGAGGGAGTACGGTAATCGTGTAAAGGACAAATATAATATAACGCCGGGCAGGAACAGCCCTGTAATCGTATGTCCGGCTTTTCCTTTTTTTATGATGAAGATAATCGCCGATTCTCCGCGCCTGCTTTCTCCCGAAGGTCGCCACACGGTCGCAGTAGAGATGGCGAATCCCGGTCTTCATGACTCCGATACGGTTATGGCCGCTCCTCACCATCTGCTGGAAGACATCGATGTCGAAGTAGTACGGCTTCCAGTCGAGTCCATCGAGCGCCGTGCGACGCACGATAAAACCATTCGCTCCGAAAGTGGGCACCGCATCGGGACTGATATCAGCGATAATCGCGTCGGGTGTATCGGTTGTAGTTTCAAGCCGCATTCCGGTGAACTTCCGCGAGAGATGACTGTACCGGTTGTAATTCCCGAGGAAATAGCAGATCGGGTCATTCACTCCGATGAGAGCGCAGTAGCGGTTTACGAGGGTATCACCGGAATCGAATGTCCATTCGATGGGTTCGGCAGCCGCGACTGACGGATTTTCGAGCACCCGCGCTGCCCGTGAAAAATACCCTGTGTCATCGAGAGTATTGTCCGAATCCACGAGTGCGAGAAGGTCTCCGGTCGAAGCTTCGATAGCGGCAGCCTTGCCGGCCTCGCCCGTTTTGAGGGGATTGGGAACAATCCTGTCGACCCCGTACTGTCCAGCAATATCGAGTGTGCGGTCTGTCGAGCCGCCATCGGCAATGACAATCTCCACGAGTTCACGGGGATAATCCTGCGCCCGCAGCGCTTCAAGACATCGATCGAGGGTACGTTCGGCGTTGAGAGTGGGGATTATGACGCTTATCTTCGGAAGGTATCTTTGTGAATTCATAAACCGTTTTTATCTGAAAATATTCATGAACAGTTTATCCCGATCTATTTAATAATATTATAGAACGCGGATTTTCGCGGATTTTTATTTTTAATTAAATCTTTCAGGTGTTAACGTTTAATAATTTCTAACAATAATACAAATAATATGTTATATAAATTCGTGTCTTCGTGTCTTCGTGTCTTCGTGGTAATATTGTTATGAATAATCCGGATTAACCACGGAGAAACAGAGATACGGAGGAAAACTCATATTTATCTGAAAATACTTTCCTGTCCTGTGTTGTGACCATCCATGGTCATGAACTGTTTTTCCCATTATCGGTCTGTTGAAAAGAAATATTATTATGAAATTAGCAAAAAAAACCTTGTTAATCAATCATTAACTCAATTATATATTTTCGGGGAAAAATATATTGACCACAATTCCGAAAGCCCGGTGGAATCCCATAATGCTTAATAAGTACAAATTATCCCGTCGCTTTTCAGACACATACCACTGCTCACGGCGAGCTTTCATGAAAACCGGATGCACATCGGCCGCAGGTCTGGTTGGCTGCACATTAATCCATAAGGATACCATGAAGTCCGCACAAAAGAAAGACAGTCTGGTTTTCGGTGTTATTACCGATCTTCACTATGCCGACAAGGATATGAACATAAACCGTTATTACCGCGAATCCGACACAAAGCTGCGGGCCTTCATCGAGACATGCAACTCCCTCGGGCCCGCCTTTGTCATCGAGCTCGGCGATATCATCGACAAAGCCGACAGGGAAACCGAAACCGGCTATCTTGAAACCATCGACGGTATCTTCTCGTCATTCGCGGGTAAACGGTATTATGTCCTTGGCAACCACGATGTGGCGACATTTTCGAAGGAAGAATTCATCCGGTACACCGGTATGACCGGAAATTACTACTCGTTCGATGAGGGCACTCTCCATTTCATCGTTCTCGATGCAAATTACAACGGTGACGGCTCGGATTATAACGCGGGCAATTTCGACTGGACCCAAACCTATATCCACCCTCCCCAGCAGGAATGGCTCAAAGCGGATCTCGCGAAAAGCCTCAGCAAAACAACCATTGTCTTCGTCCACCAGAATCTCCATGACGAGGATAATCCGCACGGGGTAAAAAACGCCCCGGAAATCCGCTCCATACTCGAGCATGCAGGCAATGTGAGGCTTGTCTTCCAGGGACATGACCACAAGGGAGCCTCCGCCACAATCAACGGCATTCCCTATATTTCGCTCAGAGCCGCGGTCGAGGGTTCGACGCTTGAGAACAATGCGTACGCCATAGTTCATATCCGCAGGGCCGGAGGACTGTCGATCGAGGGATACGGGAAACAGGCAAGCTGCGAAGTTTAAGGAAAGATTCGGAAAAGGCCGCGCTTCTCCTTTTCATGGAAGATAACCACGGCAGAGCTTGTATTCTTATTCTCAAGTTATTATATTATAAGATTAATTCCAATGTTTACATACTGATTAACGATATAGGAGGGCTGTGAAAAAGTATATTTTTCACGAGTCCCATGACGAAATGTGTTGTTTGTTTGCTGTCAAGGGCATGTAAGCTTGTCCCCGAATCATTAATCGGGGATCAGCACTTCGTGCCGTCCCTTGACAGCCTATATCCACGTAAAAGATGTTTATCACAACGCTCATAGAGGCAGAGGAGTATACCATACAGTGAGTCAAAAAACGAAACAGAAAAACGTATTCAATCCCGTTTCTCCGAAACCGGATTTCCCGGCGGTCGAACAGGAAATTCTGAAATTCTGGAAAGCCGATGGAACATTCGAAGAATCGGTAAGATTCAGACAGTCGGACGGCCGTGATTATGTGTTTTACGACGGCCCGCCATTTGCCAACGGCCTGCCCCATTATGGCCACGTACTTACCGGTTATGTCAAGGATGTCGTCCCCCGTTATAAAACCATGCAGGGCTGTCATGTTTCCCGCAGGTTCGGATGGGACTGTCATGGTCTTCCCGCCGAAATGGAGATGGAAAAAACCGCCGGTATCCACGGCAGGGTTCAGATTCTCGATTATGGCATGGCCCGCTTTAACGAGGGTTGCCGGAGTCTCGTCCTCAAGTATGTCGACGAATGGGAGCGCGTGGTAACCCGTCAGGGCCGATGGGTCGATTTCAAGAACGACTACAAGACCATGGACACGGACTACATGGAAAGCGTTCTCTGGGCATTCAAGTCTCTCTACGACAAGGGGCTTATCTATGAAGGATCACGGGTGCTTGCCTACTGCACCCGGTGCGAAACGCCGCTTTCCAACTTTGAAACCCGCATCGACAACTCGACCCGTCCCAAACAGGACCCTG
Source organism: bacterium (assembly GCA_021372535.1). Taxonomy (NCBI): domain Bacteria; species bacterium. Next base: position 48,716 of record JAJFUH010000047.1, on the reverse strand, counting down.
CCATTACGGTGCTTTTCAGGCTCAATGATTCGGACAGGCTGCCCGCGAACACGAGTCTGCTCGTATGGACGACGACCCCGTGGACGCTCCCATCGAACCTCGGCATCGCAGTTGGCGCGAACATCGATTATGCGCTTTTCCGCGAAGGGAATACCCACTATCTCATCGCCGTGGAACGCGTCGAGGCATACAAAAAACAGCTCCAGAACGCCGAGAAGGTGAAAACCCTCAAGGGATCGGAGCTTGTGGGGCTTACCTACATTCCGATGTTCGATTATTTTGCCGATACCCCGAATGCGTTTACCATCATGGCCGGGGACTTTGTCACCACCGAGGACGGCACGGGTATTGTTCACATGGCCCCGGGATTCGGCGAGGATGACCAGAAACTCTGCGACGCCAACGGCATCCCGACCATCACGCCGGTCGATTATCAGGGCATGTTCGACGAGCGCGTCCCCGATTACAAAGGCATGAATGTGTTCGACGCCAACCGTGACATCATCCGCCGTCTCAGGGACGAAGGAGTTCTCGTCCGCCACGATACCATCGAGCACAATTACCCATTCTGCTGGCGGTGCGATACGCCGCTCATCTACCGGGCATTCCCTTCATGGTATGTGAAGGTCACCGCCATCAAGGATCGCATGCTCGAACTCAACCAGCAGATAAACTGGATACCCGAACACATCCGGGACGGCCAGTTCGGGCGATGGATTGCCGAAGCGCGCGACTGGTCGATCTCACGCAACCGTTACTGGGGTACGCCGCTTCCCGTATGGGAGTGCGATAACAGGCAGTGCGGGCACCGCGACGTTTATGGTTCCATAGCGGACATGGAGAACGATTTCGGCACAAAAATCACCGATCTTCACCGGCCGTACGTTGACGAGCTCACCCGTCCCTGCCCCGACTGCGGGGGGACTATCAGGCGTATCGAGGATGTCCTCGACTGCTGGTTCGAATCGGGATCGATGCCCTACGCCCAGGTGCATTACCCGTTCGAGAACAAAACGTGGTTCGAGAACAATTTCCCGGCCGACTTCATTGTCGAATACATTGCCCAGACACGGGGCTGGTTCTATACGCTCATCGTGCTCTCGACCGGACTGTTCGGCAAGCCCGCATTCCTCAACAGCATCTGCCACGGCGTCGTGCTCGATGAAAACGGGCAGAAGCTGTCAAAACGGCTCAGAAATTATCCCCCGCTCGACGATGTCATGGAATCCATCGGCTCCGATACACTCCGGTGGTTCCTCATGAACAATTCCATTCTGCGCGGCGGCAATCTCCAGCTCGATCAGGAGGGCAAGGCCATCATGCAGGCGCAGAAAGGGGCGCTGTCTCCCCTCTGGAATTCATACTACTTCCTTGTGCTGTACGCTAACATCGACGGTTACCGGCCGGTCATACGAACGGATTCCGTGAACGAGATGGATGTATACATCATCTCCAAGCTCTCGGAAACGCTCGAAAAAGTGACCGCGTCCATGGATACGTACGATATCCCAGGCGCATGCTCGATCATCGAGGAGTTCATGGAAATTCTCACCAACTGGTATATCCGGAGAAACCGCCGCCGGTTCTGGAAGAGCGAATCGGACAGCGACAAGAAGGATGCGTACGATACGCTCTATATGGTGCTCGTGACGGCATGCAGGATGACTGCGCCGCTCTTACCGTTCACGGTCGAGTCCATGTATCGTAACCTGACGGACAAGCGGTCGGTTCACCTCGCCGACTGGCCAAAGCCATCGGAACTGTCGCTGAATGAAACTATCCTGCGGCGCATGGATGCGGTAAGAAGAGTGTGCTCCCTCGGTCACGGCGTCCGTCACCAGAACCGCATCAGGGTTCGCCAGCCCCTCATCGAGGTCATTATCGCCGGTAAGGATGCCCATCTCGCCGAGCCGTACACCGAGATAATCATGGACGAGCTCAATGTGAAGAATGTGAGCTTCACCGACGATGTCGGTGTGATGGGCCGTCAGGAAATCGCCGTGGACGCCCGCGTTCTCGGCCCCCGCCTCGGAAAGAAGATGAAGGATGTCCTCGCGGCGGTCAAATCGGGCAGCGGTGTCATTCAGGAGGACGGAACACTCCTTGCCGCCGGCGAAGTCATCGAGCCGGGTGAGTTCGAACTGCGGATTATCGCCGAGGAAGGGCACGCCTGCATGTCGGACGGAGGGCTGTTCGCCTGTCTGGACCTCCATATCGACCGCAGCCTCGAGCTCGAGGGGCTTGCCCGCGATGTCATCCGCCTCGTGCAGAACGCACGCCGTGAGGCCGACCTCGTCCCCGACGACCGTATCAGGCTCGGTCTCAATGTTCAGGGCGATCTCAGGGAAGCGATCACGAAACACAAGGACTTCATCAAGACAGAAGTGCTCGCCACCGAGCTCAACCTCGGCGCGCTCACCGAGCCGTTATACACGGAAAAGGTCGATATCCAGGGCGACGAGATGGAGATCATGCTGGCGAAGAAGTAGGGTATCCACGAACACGCAAAACAGAATCCGGCAGCACCGAACGGTAACGGTGCTGCCGGATTTTTTATACGATTTAACCAATATCAGCAAATATTTTCTCATTATTTTCAAATTTTGTGATCTGCATCACATTTTATTTCATTACCTTCCTCAATATATTAGTACCCATATAATACTGTTCATTATACTGGTGATATAAGGCATATTTTTTAGATAATAAACACCTCTTACGTGTACAAATATATCGTTTATACCCGCAATAAATGATGTTTATGGCGGAATATATCCGTCAAATATGTAAAAACCATCAAAAATGGGGGTAAAATCATGAAAAAACGATTATTCTGTGCATTTATTATCGCAGTATGTCTGTCCGCAGTTGCGGCAGCCGGAGACGGAAGCTGGCGACAGTTCACCACGGCGGACGGTCTCCCGGCAAACGAAGTACGGGCGATTGCCGAGGATGCGAACGGTGTGCTGTGGTTCGGCACCGACGGCGGCGGAGTGGCGCGGTATGACGGCGCGAGTTGGACGGTGTATGGTGAAAAGGACGGGCTTGTGAACAACGAGGCACGCGAACTGGCTTTCGATAAGGATGGTGTTCTCTGGGTCGGAACACCGCGGGGAGTGTCGAGGAACGATCAGTAACAATACCCTGTCTGTGAACAGGATTTATGGCCCGACATCGGGGAAATATATTTCCGCACTATGTTTCTGGCTCGGGGCAAGCAAAAAACTCATGATAGGGGTGAAAGAAACGACATCGCCCTATAATGTACGAATATATTATCAAACACTTGCCAACCCGTTGTCGCTGACAAATACAACGAGCGATTCGTTTTCATCATCGACCAATCTCCTGAGCATGGCAGGAAATGCAAATTTCATCTATCTTGTCAAACACAATGACGATACCGGAGATAGTAAGATTCTGCATTATACAGATGACTATACCATCGTTGCCTATGATAAGCTCTTTAACTCAAAGTGGTGGCTCTATTTCTAAAATTATTTCAATTGAAGAGGGGATATATATCCCCTCTTCAGATGGTAAGTAAATGAGAAAAAAATATATACTGCTATTTTACATGATATTATGTAATTATGTTTTGGCTCAAAACATAATTCCTATTAAAAATCCATCAATAGGTTTATGGTTATATTGCAGTTCAAGTGACAGCACTTTTGATATTATTAATGATGGTGGCAATGTTCATCCTTCAACTATTAAAAGAGAATATTATTCTGTTGGGGTAGATTCATCTAATATAAAATGGTTTGGTTCCCGTAATGGAGTTTTTACTTATAATGGACAATCATGGGGAAAAATACAGTTTTATGATGATAGATATTATGATTTTAATGATATTACACAAATTGCTATAGATAAAAATAATCAATATTGGTTTCGCATTTCTGTACATGAAGGTCTTTATCTAAACTTTGATATAATTCGCGCTTATGATGGTAATCAATTTATTGACTTTCAAAACAGCAGTTATCATGCAATTTTTTCTACCGGTGATCAAGAAGGGTGGGTTGTTTTCATTAATTCTTTAAAAGTGGATTATAAAAGTAGAAAGTGGATTTCACATGAAGTGTATGGAATTATAAGTTTTGATGATAATGAGTGGGAAAGGCAAGTTCATATATTTGGAACAATAGATGTATCATGGACCAAGAAAAAAAAAGTTTACGGAGCCTATGATCTTGCTGTTGATAATAATGATGTGGTTTGGTATATAGCGTCTGAAGGCGCATGGCGTCTCACCGATGAAGAACCGTTTCTCTCGTCAAGGCTGGTCGATGTATATTCCGTGGATGTCGGCCCGGATAACGTCAAATGGTTCGGCGGCAACGGCGTTGTATGGAGCTATGACGATAAAACGCGGACATTTTATGACCTTGCGTCTCAGGAAGCCGGCCTCAACATCCATAAAACTGTTTTCGGGAAACATGGCGAGAAATGGTTCCTGTCCGATTATTACCTGCTCTGTTATAACGGAGCCAACTGGTTTCAATACGATCTCGACAGTCATGTAAAGCTTCCCGATGATTATACGGGAGAACCGCTGAAATCTGTGGACTGCGCTGTCGATCTTGACGGTGTGGTGTGGATATGCATGACAGGAGGTTATATCCTGAGTTTCGATCCTTATGGAGCGACGGATGTCGAAACAAACGAATCGAAACCGGAACCTCTCCCCCTCATCCGCTCCTTCCCCAACCCCTTCAACCCCTCGACCACTATCGAGTTTACACTGCCGGAAGCCGGACAGTCTGACCTGATCATCTACAATATAGCCGGGCAGAAAGTCCGCGAGCTCGTTTCGGAGAATATGGCTGCCGGTCATCACACCACCGTGTGGGACGGCAGGGACGACAGCGGCAACTCGGTTTCGGCGGGTATCTACTTCGCCCGGCTGACCTGCGGCGGGATGACGACAACGGGGAAAATGGTGATGGTTAAATGAAACAGTGATATACGATAAACACATCAGGATTATCTCTTTCAAATCGGAGCATAAACGTTATATATTCAGAGTGTAATATAACTCATCATATCTCTCTAAAAAGAAAACTCATGAAAACTACTTCAGACAATATCATCCTCACCGGCATGCCCGGGTCGGGAAAGTCTACAGTCGGCGTAATACTCGCCAAAACGCTGTGCCGCACGTTTGTGGACACCGACCTCCTCATTCAGACCGGCGAGGGTATGTCTCTCCAGGAAATCATCGACAGGCGCGGTATGGAAGAATTCCTCGCGATCGAGGAGCGATACATCACCGGCCTGACAACGCGGGATACCGTCATCGCCCCCGGCGGGAGCGTCGTGCTGAGCAGCAGGGCGATAACATATCTCAGGGAATCGGGGATTGTCGTTTTTCTCGACACACCGATAGGGCTTATCATGGCACGGATCGATGTGTTTTCTCGGGGAATCGTGAAAACCCCCGGCAGGAGCATCGGGGACGTATGGCGGGAACGCGAGCCGCTCTACCGAAAGTATGCGGATATCGTGATGGACTGCGGGACGAAGAGCCAGCTTGAAATCGCTGACAACCTCACCGCCATGCTGCAGAACGCGTGATACCGGTAACTCCGTTTATGTTTAATATGGGAAATCCGGAACATAAACAGCAGTACGGCAAACAAAAAAGGGAACACACTATGTTCGGACGAAAAACGGCAATAACAGCCGTAAGCATACTTACCATAACCCTGTGCAGTTGCGCCACAAGCCTGCGTCAGAAAACATTGACAGTGGACATCGGAAAGCCTGTACAATACATAAGCGAGCAGGGGGATCGCTTTGTGGCGAGATATGGTTCCCTGTCCGATGGCAGCCTCCATTTTGTCAAATTAAAGATGCCCGATGGTCGGGAATACACGTTACCGCAAGTTGTCTCCGCCTCGGGCGTACGGTATACCGATGAGAGAGAACTCGTGTGGTGGACTCATCAGGGAACGGTCCGTGTCGATGTCAGGGACACGGAGGGGAACTGGACAACGAAATACCAGGAATTACGGGAAGCCCCCGAGAAAAAATGACATGATAAATAAAATGGCGCGGGCGACAACATAGAGCGATGCCTGACCTGCAACTTTAAATTTATCCGTGTATTTTCATATAATCAGTTTCAACCTTCATTCGCCCGTTATCAGTGACATCGCCTCTTCATACTATTATAAAAGTTTCATTGAAACTTAAGAATTTTCCGAATATACATGATGAATCTGTACTTAAACTGTTTATCCGCGTTCATACGTGTATATCCGTGGTAGATACAATTATCCGGTTATCCAGTTAAATCAGCTGAGGTAATTGATCCCCCTCGGCTTCGCCGTTTCTCCCTTATAAAAAGAAAGGGGGATAAAAAGTACCCCAAAGCCGCTCCCTCCTTAAAAAAAGGGGGGATGCCGCAGACAGAGGGGATCACATACTATCGGAAGTAATTATCAATTATAATTTTAAAAAGTTTTCTATGCTTATCAAACTGGATTTCCAGATACATATATGGTATCAAAAAAAATCCCCGCCATAGCTCCGACGGGGATTTTCTGTGGTATATTGTCCTGAACGTTTACCAGAAGAGCCGTTTACCGGTCTCGGCCCAGGTATGCATGTTGACACCGAGCGGCGTGCGTTTTATCTCGGCAAGGTCCCTGATGGGAGTCACTTCGTTTTCATGTATCCAGTAGAGGTCGATCTTGGACGGGTCGCATTCGCCGAGCCCGCGCTCTCTTGCTACCCTCGTATAGGGAAGCTGCGCAGGATCATGACCCATGATGTAAGAGCCGATGGAGTCAACCTCGACTTTTGACAGACCGATAACGAGTACATCGCAGATTTCATCCCTGCCGGTATTGAATCCGCTGCCGTCCCTGCCGATGACACCCTCGATTATATTGATATCGGGGATAATCGCCGAGGCGGAATCGAGCGCACGCTGCGTCCACTGCTCATCCCACATGAGCTGCGACGGCAGGTCTTTCGTAAATTCCTTGAAATCATCGGGATTGTCCTTGACCTTTTTAAAGGCCTCCCATCCGCCCTTTTTTTCATAGACGGGATAGGCATTCTCGATATCCCAGTGTTTGAATCCCTCGGCACGGTGTTTGAGGAATGCGGACTCCACATTCTGATAATAATCCTTTACGAAATCACGGTCGAAATTGACCATATAAGATCGTTTGCACAAAAATTCGAGTGATGCCCAGCTATTGCAGTAATGGCCGTAACCGGTGGGTACAACTCCCTGGAGATTTTTAATGGAAAGCGTCGTCAGACCCAGATTATGGCATTTGAGCTTCGGCATGTTGATGAAGAAATTGTCTTTGTCGCCGATGGGACGGTATGTCGGGATATTTTTCCAGACCATGGGCTTTCCGGGGACTTTGTGCCAGTTGAGATCGGTCTTTTCATAATCGGAAAACCGACGGTAATTCGCTTCTATCAGGTTTATATTATGCCTGTCGAATACATCGTAGATACCGTTTTTCCGGTGATTCTGAACCGAAGTTCCCCGAGCGGAGGTGATCACATTCGTATTGCCGAGCTCACGGAGTCCCTCGATAAAACCGGCAATGAAATCGCACGATGTGTTGATGCCGCAGACCGGGCTCAAAACATCGTCAGGCACTGTGGTGAAGTTCGGCCTCACTATGGTCGAACCACCTTTTTTCGAGCCTTTTACAAAAATCCGGGGTACGACATTTTTCCCCGTTTCTTCGAGCTGGGGACGTGCTTCGGTAAAAAAGCCCCGTTCGTCGCGCGGGGAATCGACATGCGTTTCAATCAGGAATACCGCTCGTGGATTATTACGAATCTCAGGCCTGATTTCAGGCATGATATTTTTTTCCTTACCCTGTTCCAGAATGGAGAGACCTTCCGCGACATCAATTCCGCCGCCTGTTCCGAAAGCTTCCGCGGGCATCGGCATGGCATACCCGAACAGCCCGGCACCGGCCAGAGCAGTGGAACCGACTGCGGTCTTCTGTATAAATTCTCTTCGCTGCATCGTTCCTCCTCATAATTCTTTTTTTGCTTTTTTAATAATTACAATTCAGCTTTTAAATATAACAATTATTCAGTGGAAATCAAAGTTGTTTCAAGGCAAAAGTCTCGGGAAACAATTTATATACTTGATTTTTATAAGAATATAATGTAACCATTACGACACTCTCTTTACACTCATTCCCCGGAGCGTCGATAGTATTTTCGTAAACCATATTACCAGAAAAGACGTTTGCCCGTTTCTGCCCAGGTATGGATGTTGACGCCGAGGGGGGTTCGCCTGATTTCCGTGAGTGATTTAAGGGGAACGATTTCATTATTTCTGATCCAATAGATCGCAATCTTTTCCGGATTGTTCTCACCGAGTCCCCGCTCGTTCGCAATCCTCGTATAATGGAGTTCGCATGGATTCTGACCCATGACGTACGAGCCCACGGCATCGACCTCAAGAGGAGACAGGCCCACAACCACGATATTCGCAAGCTCGTCCTTCCCGACATTGAAGCCGCTGCCGTCCCTCCCGATAACGCCTTCGATGATATTTATCCCGGGTTTTATGGCAAGCGCCGAATCCACAGCCCGCTGACACCACTGTTCATCCCACATGAGGTTCGCCGGGATGCCGTTCATGAATTCCTTTACCTTTTCCACATCGTTCCTGATTTTACCGAATGTTTCCCATCCGCCTTTTTTCTCGTATACCGGATATGCGTTTTCATAATCCCAGTATTTGAAACCGGCGGCACGGTGCTTGAGGAAGGCTGCCTCTACGTTCTGGTAATAGTTCTCGACAAAGTCACGCTTGAAATCGATGTTATACGAATCTTTGCAGAGATATTCGAGCGCCGCCCACTGGTTACAGTAATGCCCGTACCCGGCAGGAACGCTGCCCTGAAGATTTTTTATTGCCAGCGTCGTCAACCCAAGATTATGACATTTGAGCTTCGGCATGTTGATGAAGAGATTGTCGGAATCGCCGATGGGACGGAATGTTGGTATATTTTTCCATACGACGGGCTTCCCGGATACTTTATTCCAGTTAAGCTCGTTTTTATCGTAATGAGAAAACCGCTTGTAGCTTGCCTCGATCAGCTTGATATCATGTTTGTCGAAAACATCATACGTTCCGGCTTTTCTGTGATTCACCGTTCCACCGCCACGCTCGCCCACCATAACGTTCGTATTCCCGAGATCGCGGAGCCCCTCGACAAAACCGGCGATGAAGTCTGGCGAGGTGTTGACTCCGCATACGGGGCTGAGAACGCTGTCGGGCATATCGGTGAAATTCGGCTTTATCAGGGTCGAGCCTCCCTTACGGGAACCCTTCGTGAACACCTGCTCGGCGACATTTTTACCGGCATTCTGAAGCTGGGGCTGTGCTTCGAGGAAAAACCCGCGGTTATCCCGGATTGCATCCACCTGCGTTTCGATAAGGAACACGGCATGGGGATTATCGAGAATCTCCGGCCTGATTTCGGGGATAGTATTACCGCTCTTTCCTTCTTCGATGTAATATAAACCCTCCGCAATACTGATACCTTCACCGGTTCCGGCCGCTTCGGCGCCATTCGGCAGGGCATATCCAAACAACCCGGCTCCGGCATATGCGGCAACACCCGTCTCGATTGTCTTCAAAAACCGTCGTCGTTTCATGATTCATGCTCCTCAGCGGATTTATACTGGGATAAAGAAGTCTTACTATATTACTCTTAATCCGTTCTATTTACACATATCAGATGATGGTGAAGAGATACGTTAAACCGCCTGCCTGACATTAATTTATACTATTGAAAACATGAAAAGTTCACCGTATAAAAGAAATTATTCAACCAAAAAACCTCAATACCCGGACAATCACTGTTTCTGCTTTTCCTGTATACGCCGCCAGATCATCCTGTTACCTTTTACCCTCCTGTCACGAGATATGATAAGAAGGGTGTCCGGTGAAACGAGACTGATCTCGACCTCGACAGGCTTTTTATTCCCCGGTATTTCAAAAATGCCTGAAAATCCACCTTGATACATCGGCCGGATGTTCGAAATGAGGACTTTCCCCACTTCGACATCGCTGCCCCCGTAACCTGCCGCCAGTTTTATGGATGCCTCGGCGCCCTGGGCCGGTGACATCCGTATGCTCATGACAATTCCCCGCTCGGTACGCCATGTCCCGATAATTGATTCATACCGTCCGGCTATCCGTTTTTCGGAACAGGAAACACCGATAATCATCACAACGAACAGGAAAACAAGCCTCAGTGACAACGCATACCGCCACAAAACATACATATGGTTCATTACCACATCCTTTACAACAGTGCTTATTAAAAAAAGTTACCAAATTACAGACAAATGTAATTAAAAAAAAGTCGGGGATTTCTGACAGTGTATATATAACCATGATTCATGCATCACGAAACACATTTCTGGCACAAAACCATTTTTATGAACACCCTATGAAGAGATTCTTGTACGTTGAGTATCCCATGAAAATACTCAATAAACACCGTTTAAATAAAAACAGGAGGAAGCATGGAAAATAGCGCTTGATTTATGACATAAAAAACAATATATTATAAACAATTTCATTGGTATACGTACGGGCTTCTGCGGTTACCGTCCGGAAGGCCGAAGTGCACCTCAGAATATATAATTCGTTCGATGGATTCCCCATGGGACAGGCATATCGACAGGTCGAAGATATCGAGGTCAACACGGTTAAGGATGGCTTCGTTCTCTATGACCCGAAGAGCAACACCGTTCATTTTCTCAATCACTCCGCGATGATTGTCTGGGAATTATGTACCGGCACCAGCAGTGAGGCAGAAATCATTTCCCTCTTTCAGGAATTATATACTCTTGACAATTCACCTGCCGACATGGTTAAAAACATCCTCGAGGACATGACCCAAAAGGGATTGATCGTTCAATGTCAGTCATGACATTTCAGATACTCGACTGCTCGATCAGCGTTGATTCGCAGAGCCCGGAGATTCAGGACAGGCTCAATGACATCGCTGTTGAAAAAGACCATGGCCCGGTCCGGCACACATTTGTATTTACCGTCAACAGCGAGGGTGACGGATACCGTATCCTCTTCAACGACCTGAGAAGTCCGCTTTTCTCCTCCGCTGTGCAGACGGTGCTCAATCTTCATGAATGGTTCTATTCGCTTGTGTTGTTTCATCACCGTGACGAGCTGTGTATTCACGCGGGATGTTTCTCGTTCGACGGCAGTCTCGGAATACTATCCGGGGAAAAGAACGCGGGGAAGACATCGATTCTCTGCTCCCTTGCGATGCAGGGCGCCGATGTGTTTGGAGATGAATACATCCTCGTAAAAAACGGCTCGTTTCGTCCTGTTCCCCGAAAGTTCCACCTCAAGGAAAAAACGCTCGATATCGTTCCCGGTCTGAAATCCGCCTGCGCCGAGCTCACTCCCTATCCGAGTCACTACGGCGGAATGTTCTATTTTTATGATCCCGCCATATCCTGGGAACAACGAACGCCGGTCAGGAATGGTTCGGAGCGGATTTTTTTCATCAATCCGCATCATGGCGGCAAACCGGCAATCAGCGCCTGTTCCCAGACTGAAATGGTGGAAAATCTGCTCACTCAGATTCTCAACCCGGGCATAAAATCCGCCGATATAATTAAGGAACTCTGTATATTTGTATCACAACGGTCGTGTTATACCATATATTCTGGCAATATGGAAATTATAACGGAATTACTCACAAAAACGCCTGAACCAGATCAGGCGGATAGAGGAGGTTTGCCATGTCGGATGATTCTTTGAAGAAAATCGATGCAGGCAAGCGCGCATTCCTGAAAAAGGTAGCTGCTGCAACTGTTTTTACGGTTCCGGTGGTTCAGTCGTTTTCGATGAAAGGCCTGTCCACACCGGACGCAGAGGCGGCATCGGATAAAAAAGTAGCGGCACCCCCCGTGAGCCCGATTTGATGGCGCGGAAAACCCGGCCTGAAAAGACAACGCTTCAGATTATATGCAGGATAAAGAGAACCGATGCCACTCCTTTCTGCCTGTTTGATAGTTCGGGATGAAGAGGCTTCTTTAGAACGGTGCCTCGATTCTCTCACGGGGCTGGCGGAAGATATTGTCGTCGGAATTACCTGCCCCGATAACCGCACCGCTTCCCTTGCACATGACCGCGGAGCCCGGATTATTGAGGTTCCGTGGGAACATGATTTCTCGAAGGCACGAAATGCTGTGCTTCCACAGGCGTCGGGGCGATGGATTTTCAGCATAGATGCCGATGAATGGGTGATCTGTGAAAATATAACCTCAGTCCGGTCGCTCCTCGCAGGCAAGAACGGTGCCGGCTGGCAGGTATATCACCGTCCCCTCACGGACTGGACGCCGTATCGGACTCTCCGTATCTTTCCGAATAATCCCGCCCTCAGATTCGAGGGCATCATCCACGAGTCGGTTTTCCCCTCGCTTCGACGATTACTGCACAACGATGCTCCCGAATTCGGGATACTCCCCCTGACTGTTCTCCATGATGGATACGAAGGCGATCAGACGTCGAAACATACGAGATATCTGCCGCTTCTTGCCAGGGAACTGGAACGCGATCCCGGCAATGCGAACAATCATCGTCATTACGCCCTCTGTCTGCGTACAGCCGGAGATACCCGGGGAGCGGACATCGAGCTTGAAACGGCGCTTTCCATCGTCCGGGGAAAGAGCCATCCTTCCGCGGCAGATATTGTGGCGTTCACGGATGCAATCGAGCTCGCCCGTGAAAGGAACACACCTGTGCGTCCTCTCATCGATGAAGCCGCGTCGCTTTTCACTGAAAATCCTTTCGTCATCTGGTACCAAGGGCTGGAATTCATGCGCGAGGGCAGACACGCTGAAGCCGTGCCCTGCTTCGAGCGGCTTATCTCGTGGGGGGAGACGGGCACCTACGATAAAACCATGTCCTACCCTGAAAAGTTGTTCGGCGATTACGCCCGTGAAGCCCTTGGCGAAAGCGTCTTTCTTCTCGGCGATTACCGCAGGGGGAAAGACTGCTATAAAACACTCCTCGACATGAATCCCGAAAAAATCGAATACCGTGTGAAATACGATTTGTGCACAGCGAAACTGCGAAAAACGGAGAAAACCGGCGATGGTTGACAGTGAGCCCGTATTCCGCTATCTGTTGAATATCCTCGATGACCGTGCGGAATATTCGACGCTTTCCGAGCGGGTGCAGCACAGCAGTGAACAGCTCCTGTCCCTGGCGAGAAAGCTCAAAATCGCGCCATGGATGGCCCGCATGGCAATAGAACAATGGGGCTCTTCATTCCCGAAGGAAGTACTGGATATCCTGAGCGCCGAATTCGAACGGAACAAACAGCGGTCGGCGGCGCTTCTTCTGCAAGTGCGGAACATCGCCGAACTCATGGACAAACATAATATACCCGTCATCTTCCTGAAAGGCGCGGCGGTGCTTATCAGGGGTTTCTTTCCGTTCGGATACCGGTTCATGGCCGATATCGACCTGCTCGTGCATGCCGGCGATGCAGCGGAATGTGACACTGTGCTCCGGTCTGCAGGATACGGTGAAATCAGGGAGAGTATCAGGCAGGTACACCATGCACCGCTTCTCAAACATCCCGACGGGGCAGCCGCTGTCGAAATTCACACGGAGCCGTATCCGATGCTCCCCGGAACATGGACATGGTCGCAGTCAATGTGGGAAAACGCATGGAGCGTAAATCTATGGGGAGTCCCCGCTCTCGTTCCTTCCGATACCGATCACGCATGGATTCTCATGCGCTCCGATCCCTTGAACAGGCCGTATCTCCCAAGGCTGAACTCGCTTATCGAACTGGCTTACCTCATCGACTCAGGGGGAATTCTGTCATACGAAATCATTCATGACCGGGCGATCTATGATATGATGCCGGGTATATTCACTGGTATGCAGTATGCCTGTTCCCGTTACTTCGGTATCATATGCGATCGGGTGCCGGATGTACAGGAGCTCGAGAAATGGGAATCGTGGTGCGTACATGTTCTCAGGCAATGGAACAGAAAATCATGGTTATCTGATGCCCGTGACCGTTTCACCGCGTACCGGTTTTATTCTTCGCGCGGCATACGGTCGAGGATCCGTTTTCTGATATGGATGCTGCGCAGCATCGGGTATATCGACCGTTTTCAACCCGGAGAAGACAATGAACCTTCACTTCCCAAAAAAGTGTTCAGATGGATGAAAGTTCTTGCGGGATTAGTATTTATAGGTACTGAATACCTCACTTTCATGCTCCGTAAAAGTCCTTTATCCACTGCAAAAACACGATAGAAATTATTAATCGTTTACATCTATCCCTGATTTATCTGAGATTTCGCTGAAAATACTCATGAAATATTTCACCACGGAGACACGGAGGGCACGGAGAAAAGCTCTCTGTTTATCTGAAAATACTTTTCACCCTTCTTATCGACCATCTATGGTCATGAGTATTATTCACGAAAATATTTTACCACAAAGTCACTAAGACACAAATAGATATAACAGACTGTATATACTATCATTAGTAATTACCAGCCGTTCACATCAGAAATATCAAATCCGTGTATATCCATCCAGTCTGCGTAAATCCGCGTTCCATTGAATCGTGTGAATAGAATGTGTTAATTGTCATCCTGAAGCCCGGTGAAAAAATGTATTGCATAATGGCATACACGCTTTTTATCTTTTGGAATATTCCTGTTATCGCACATTCTAACTATCCGTGTATAAGTCAGTTATATTCGCTGATAAAATTTCTGTTCCGCGCTATGGAATTTAAAAGGGGGAATTTTCATGTAACCAGCTCGATCACCTTATTAACTATATCTGTATTGTGATGCCGCACAAGAAGATCCTCACTGATTTACGGCATTTCATCTTTATAAGGGAGGAGCACATGTTTAACGGAATCTTCCATATCCGCAAGCCTGAGAACGAACCGGTACTAAGCTATGCGCCGGGCACAAAAGAACGTAAAGAGCTCAAGACAAAGCTTAATGAAATGCTTGACAATCCGATGGAAATCCCCTGCATCATCGGCGGCCGTGAGGTAACGACAGGTGACATGGTTGACATGAAGGCGCCGCATGATCTCAAGCAGGTACTAGGCCGTTACCATCGCGCAGGCACCAGGGAAGCCGAGATGGCCATTACTGCCGCGAACGAGGCGAAGATTACCTGGGGCGAGATGGAGTGGTCGTCACGGGCGACAGTGCTCCTGAAAGCGGCGGAACTCCTCTCCGGGAAATACCGCATGACCCTCAACGCGGCAACCATGCTTTCCATGAGCAAGACCTGCCATCAGGCCGAGATCGACTCTGCATGCGAGCTGATCGATTTCTGGCGGTTCAATCCGTATTTCATGACCGAGATTTACGACGACCAGCCGATTTCCACAAAAGATGTCCTCAACTACATGGAACACCGTCCGCTCGAAGGATTCGTGTTTGCCATTACCCCGTTCAATTTTACATCGATTGCGGGGAATCTCCCTACGGCACCGGCGCTCATGGGCAATGCGGTCGTCTGGAAACCATCGTCGGCGGCGGTGCTGCCGTCATACTACATCATGCAGGTGCTTAAAGAGGCCGGGATGCCGGACGGCGTTATCAACATGATTCCCGGACCGGGACCGGTCATAGCTCCTCCCATTCTCAATCACCTCGATCTCGGCGGAGTGCATTTCACCGGGTCAACCTATGTGTTTTCAACAATCTGGCATACTATCGGCTCGGACATACGCAAATACAACTCATATCCCCGGATTGTGGGAGAGACAGGAGGCAAAGACTTCATTTTTGCCCACAGTTCCGCCGATCTGGACGCTCTCGTCACTGGGATCGTCCGCGGCTCATTCGAGTACCAGGGCCAGAAATGCTCCGCATCGAGCCGTGCTTACATCCCGTCCGATATCTGGCCGAAAGTAAAGAAGCGGATGCTCGATGAGATCGCCACGATAAAGGTCGGCGATGTCTGCGATTTCAGTAACTACATGAACGCCGTCATCGACCGTAATGCTTTCAAGACGATCACTGAATACATCGAGTTTGCAAAAAATGATCCTACAATGAAAATACTCTGCGGCGGGACATATGACGATTCGGAGGGGTATTTTATCCAGCCGACGGTCGTCGAAAGCAAAGATCCCCATTCGAAGCTCATGTGCGAGGAGATTTTCGGCCCCGTGGTCACAATTTACGTTTACCCCGAAAAACAGTACGAAGAAACGCTCCAGCTCTGTAATACGACAAGTCCTTACGGGCTTACCGGTGGTATCTTCGCCCAGGACCGCTTCGCCATTGTGAAAGCGGTGAAAGCTCTCCGTAATGCCGCCGGGAATTTCTACATCAACGACAAGCCGACCGGAGCGGTGGTTGGCCAGCAGCCGTTCGGCGGGTCGCGCGCATCGGGAACGAACGACAAAGCCGGAAGCTGGCTGAATCTCGAGCGCTGGATATCGCCGCGGGCTATCAAAGAAACCTTCCTTCCCCCGGTCAATTACCGATATCCCTTCATGGCTGAAAAGTGAAAAAGAAAGGCAGAAGGCACAAGGGGAAGATACTTATAAGAAAGTATATAGAGGAAGCCAAACCAGGAAAAAACTGGAATCTTGATGGGCGGGGATAGACGCATAGTTTCACGGTAAAGTCAGAGATGAAACGTCGGGCGGCGTTTCATCTCATCTTTCAGGCGGGACGAATCATTATCCCATCCAGAAACCTTTCCGATGTGATACGCCAAGTACTTTCCGGCATCGGGGACAAAAGTAAATATAGCGGCGCCCGAACACGCTTCCGAGCGAGCGGCACCATACCATATCAACCAGTTCGCTGCAGTGCGGGCAGATGGGTGTCACATCCTCTTTTTCGATACATTCTATCATGATCGACCTTTCATTGAGGGAATAAAATTTTCATACCATCCTGCAGAACAGGAAATACGTACAATTATTTGACGTACAATGTAGTTTCCTGTCTGACGACAGAGAAAGAGGGCGCATGAAAAGGATACCTTTTCACCACCCTCTTTTACTACAAGCCAGCACCATGGATTATTCAACAAGATTTTTACTCTATCTCCGTCACCTTCCCTGTAACCGTGAAGCGCCCGGTGACGACTCCGGTAGTCGGGGCATCCGCAGACCCGGAAAAACCGGGCTGTTTGCCGCCGGCCGCAACCTCGAACGTTCCCGGCTCGATGACCCGCCTGTCCGCTGTGTCGATGAGCGAAAACTGACGGGGGTTCAGGGTGAATTTCACGACCTGTTTTTCGCCGGGTTTGAGGGAAATCCGCTGAAATCCGCAGAGCGATCTCACGGGGACCGGCGCGGAGGCTTCGAGATCGGTGAGGTAGAGCTGAACGACTTCCTCGCCTGCCATCGCGCCCGTATTCGTAACGGTCACCGAAACGGCGACATCCTGCCCGGGAGCAGCCGTCTTGGGCAGGGTGAGACCGCTATACAAGAAGGATGTATAACTGAGCCCATGACCGAAGGGATAGAGCGGATCGCCCGTGAAATAACGGTAGGTTCTGCCTTTCATGGCATATTCCCCGAACGGCGGCAGCTGATCGACCGACCGGTAGAACGTGACCGGGAGCCTCCCCGCGGGGTTGCAGTCGCCGAAGAGCACATCGGCGATAGCCGTTCCAGCCGCCTGGCCCGGATACCATGCCTCGATGATGGCGGGTACGAGGTCGTTCGCCTGGTTTACGGCAACGGCGCTGCCGTTGAGCAGCACGAGCACGGTCGGCTTACCGAGAGCGCTGATGGTTCTGATGAGGTCTTCCTGGATGTCAGGAAGGTTGATATCGAGACGGTCGCCGCCTTTGAATCCCTTGACCTGAACCTTCATCTCCTCTCCTTCGAGACGGGGCGAAAGACCCATTACCATGATGACCGCATCCGACTGCCGCGCAGCATCGACAGCCTCCTTTTTATAATCCCGTGCGGGCACGCTCCAGATCAGTTTCATGTGGGCATCGCCCTGCTTTTCGTAAAACTCGACCCTGAGCCGGTATGACTTCCCGGCTTCGAGGTTGACGTTTTCGTACACGGTCACCGGGTGGTAGGGGCTTTCGAATGTCACAAGCTGCCTGTCGTCGAGAAAGATACGAAAACCGGAAAATCCGTTTCCGCCGAGAGCATAGGTTCCCGTGACAGGTGCTACGAGTTCGCCCGTCCAGCGCACACCGAAATCATCGTCGTTGAAGTCTTTGAGCGGTGCGCCGTCCCACCAGGTAAAATCGATCTGCGGGTCGGTACGTGTGAGAGCCGGTTTCCCTTTCAGCTCGCGGTTATTGAAGTATTCAGCCCGCAAACCATTACGCCTTTTCCCGTCTTCGGTGGTGAAAAGCGCCGTGGAGGGGACGACTTCGAACCGGTAGAGATTTTCTGCCCATTCGCAGCCCGGGGCATAGACGACTTTCGTGTTTTTCGAGACTTTTTCGCGGATTCCGCGAAGCGGAGTAACCGGATCGACCGGTGTGCCGTTGTAATTGCCGAGGAGAACCTCGACATCGTCCGCATTCGGCCCGATAACGGCGATTGTGGGAATATCTTTTTTGAGAGGGAGCGCGTTCCGGTCATTTTTGAGGAGCACAATCGATTTCCGCGCCGCTTCGAGTGCCAGCTCCCGGTGTTTGGTGCAGTCAACGACGGAATAGGGAATAGCGGCATACGGAACCATCTCCGGCGGGTCGAACATGCCGAGTTTCAGCCGGGCGGTGAACAGCCGCCTGACCGCCGTATCGATTTCCTGCTCGGTGACAAGTCCCTGTTTGACCGCCTCGACGAGATTTTCATAGACCGTGCCGCAGTTCAGATCGCAACCGGCCCTGACCGCCATAGCCGCGGCCTCGGCAGGCGTCCGCGCGACCTTGTGATTTTGAAAGATATCATAGATAGCTCCGCAGTCCGATACGACATAACCGTCGAATCCCCATGAATCCCTCAGTATGTTCTTGAGCAGACGTTCGCTCGCGCAGCAGGGAACGCCCATGAACCTGTTGTATGCGCCCATGACGGAGTATGCTTTGCCGTCCAGGATACTCATCCTGAAATGGGGAAGATAGGTTTCCTGGAGATCGCGCTCCTCGATGCGGGCATCGAAGGTGTGACGGTCGGGTTCGGGACCGCTGTGCACCGCATAGTGTTTCGAGGTGGCGACGACTTTCAGGTATTTCGGATTATCGCCCTGGAGTCCCCTGATGAACTGAACAGCCATGCTTCCGGTCAGAAAGGGGTCCTCGCCGTAGGTTTCCATGCCGCGCCCCCATCGGGGGTCACGGAAGATGTTGATATTGGGAGACCAGAATGTCAGCCCCTCGTACATGCCCCGTTTGCCTTTGCGGAGGAATTCGTGGTGTTTGGCGCGGGCTTCATCCGATGTCGCGGTGGCTACCCAGTACATGAGATCGGTATCCCACGTGGCGGCAAGGCCGATAGCCTGCGGGAAAACCGTCGCCCTCCCGGCGCGCGCAACTCCGTGAAGACACTCGTTCCACCAGTCATATGCGGGAATTCCCAGACGGTCTATCGCCGGGGCATTGTTCATCATCTGGGAAACCTTCTCCTCGATGGTCATTCGCGCAACGATATCCCCCGCCCTTTTCTCAAGCGAAAGCGACGGGTCATTGAAAGGAATAAGCGGCGGATTCCCGTCAGCCCGTATCTGTCCAAGACAGAACGGCAGGGAGAGTATGGCAAACACCGAGCAGAGCGCAATGGAACTGAAGTTGATCATACTCTCGAACTCCTTATTTTCAATGGGATTACACTATATAGTACTCTACCATATTTTCACTTCCGTCATACTTTCAGGAATATCTTCTGACGGAAGAGGAAATAGAGGAACAGCCATTTGACAAAAAGCACGCATACTGTCATGAAGACAGGCTGGAAATCGCCCATCGAACCGGTAAAAGCGTGCACGAAGATATTCGCCACCGACTCGAAATCGAAAAACCGCTGCGCCATATAGATAGTAATCGGATTCAGGCCGATGATAACGAGCGGGAACGCCCATTTTCCATATCCACGGATATCGATCACCCAGTAAAACAGTCCGAGAAGCAGAAGGCTCCAGCCGCCCGCGAACAGGACATACGAGCTTGTCCAGATGAGCTTGTTGACAGGAAAGAAAGCGTTCCAGACCGAACCGGCAGCCAGACAGAGCGCTCCGGCGCCGAAAATGTAACTGACTTTCTGAGAAGCAGGCGCCGATGACCTGAGCCAGTGCCCGGTCAGGACGCCGAGGAGGGTGGTCGCGATTGCGGGAATGGTGCTCAGGATACCTTCATTGTCGCCGTACTGGAAGCAGCAGAATCTGCCCGGGAGAAGATGCTGATCGATGAACGAAGCAAGATTCCCTTCCGGAGTGAGTACACCGGCGCCGTACCCGGGCACCGGTACAAGCATCATGACAGCCCAGTAAAAAACGAGGATACCGGCGGCCCATATGGCCTGGCCTCTGACACGGGTATTCATGACGATGAGGGCGGCGAAGAAATAACAGAGGGCAATCCGCTGGAGTACCCCGGCATACCGCATGGCTCCGAATCTGAAATCAAGGAAACCGTTAAAGACCAGCCCGAAAGCCAGAAGAACGAGGGTCCGGACGATGATGTGACGGTAGAGCAGGTTCCGCGACTCGCCGCGGTCGAGCCGTTTTGTCAGGGAGAAGGGCATAACTACACCAACGATAAACAGAAACAGCGGAAATATGAGGTCCTCGAACGTAAACCCGTTCCATGCAGAATGCTCGAACTGATCTCCGATTTTTACGAAAAAAGGATTGTCGGACAGCGTAAACAGCTTTCTGAATAGAAAATCCGCTCCCATAATCCAGAACATGTCGAAACCGCGCAGGGCGTCGATCGATGCAATCCGCTCTGAAGGCGCTGCTCCTGTTTTCAAGTCCATTGATGATTCTCCGATCGATTGGATAAATTATATGAATGAATTGACCGTTATATCTGCGATTTTTCTTTCCGATCCGATCCGTGACCCCGTTTTCCGGTTTCATAGCCCGATGA
Organism: bacterium; assembly: GCA_021372535.1. Lineage (NCBI taxonomy): Bacteria > bacterium. The sequence continues at coordinate 27,646 of JAJFUH010000047.1, read as the reverse complement.
GCAGACTGCCGCCCGGTACTTTTGCGGACGATGGAATACGGAGAATATTCCTTATGAACCGCTTAATGATACTATCCATCAGACTGTCCACATCCGTCGAACTGTCAATCGGGATATGTCCCCCGGCGAGAAGATCATGACCGCCCACGTTGAACGGAGAGCGTGGTACAATCCGCCGTATCGCGTGTCCGCACTGCGCTTTGGGATTCGATGACCTCAGTGAAAGATAGAGCTTGTCATCGGTATAGCCGAGCGCAAGCGACCATGTTATACGCTCGGTAGAGAGTATGAAATCAGCCATCTGGGCGACGATTTCACCGCTTTTTACCTCTCCGACACGTACCCAGGCTATGTGACGGTAATATTCGGCGTTCCCGAGACTGTTGTATATCGTGCGGAAAAAATCACGTGGTTTTGTCGTGTTGCGGATGCGTGATATGAGACGGTGGTTCACTTTCGGGAAGATATCGGCATATACGGAAATGTCTTTTTTCGACGCCCCGCGGTTAAAATCCTGTGTATCGCTGATGATGGCATATGAAAGAGCCGAAGCGAGCCGCGGCGGAAACGGAATATCGAATCCCAGGAGCAGCTCGCCGAGAATCGTTGCTGTGGCTCCGGCATGCGAATCATGAATGTAAAAAGCGTTCTCGCCTTTTCGGGGTATTGAATTGGGTTTGCCATGATGGTCAATGGCAATATAGAGGTCTCCGGGAGCAAGCGGATGGAGCGTCACATTTCCTCCGCCGGGAAGACAATCGATAAAAGCCCAGGCGCTGTGCTCCGGTGACTTGATAACGAGGGATTTAAGCGGTGTAATCGAGATTTTACCCTCCTTGAGGAGCGTTATGTTCTCCCGTCTGTGCGGAAGCCCGTTCGAAACGATTTTTGCCCTGCCGCCGAACGATTTCGCGATGAGTCTGAATGCTTCGGCTGAAGCTATCGCATCAGGGTCAGGTATATCGTGGGTCTGGATGTAGAGGCGACGTTTTTTCAGGAGGCCGAAAAACTCGATGATTTTTTTTTGCGCAAGTATATGTGCCATTAAAGGTATCTTTCACGAACAGGTCTGAGTAACCACTTTAGAAATATATCTTTATTTTACCACCATCTGCCCCGGTCCTTATAGGTTTTCACAAAAGTTTCAATCGAGCGGTCATACGTTTTCTCAACATCACGGGGAAAATAACAGGCGGGAAGCTCACCCATTCGCCGATGATAAACGACGCACTCACAGCATATTCCAAACCGTGAGCAGGATGAATATGTGCAGGGGCATGTTTTCTTGTTGGATTCCATGGAACAGGATTTCATGCTTACCTCTTATGAACAGGATTGAAGGGATATAAAATCCAATATCGTCAATAAACGGCACCGGAAAAAGCCTTTTCCGGTTTTTATTCGGGACATTAATATAATAATGACTGGTGAGGTCAAGTCAAGTTATTCAAACACAATTCGGGAGATATTTCAGTATTAATCTGAATAATTCACAAAATTCTTTAAACAGTGCTCCTTCCAACCGTGACTGAGCACAGCACGAAGAGTGTGATACCGCGTTATGGTCATACAGGTAAATATCATGAATCATAGATGCTGAAACAGGTTCAGCATGACGGCTTATTGTTTACACGTCACCCTGAACTCGTTTCAGGGTCTAAGCCATACTAAAACAGGCGTCTGAATTTTTATATAAATGATTGAAACTTGGTATAAGAAATTATTGGAGGGATAACTGTCGGATCAGTATACACAAGCTTCGAATAACATAAAAGGGAGCAAACCGTAAAAAAACAACCGTCCCTCAAAACATTCAAGAGAGAACGGTTGTTTTTAAATATCAGGAGAACCGGGAAAAAATTGGGGTTATTCATTCCGGTCGGAAACCAGAATGCCGATTGACAGCCCGGCGACAAGACCGATCAACACGCCGATCGATATCCCCGCGCCGATGTTATCGGTTGTCATTCCCACGCCCCAGCCTAAAAGACCGCCGATGGTCAGACCGGCGATAATAGAAAACGTTAGAAGCATTTCCGCAGACCAGTGGTGTTCCGCAAGGGTTCTCATGCTATCACCTTCTTTCATATACGGTTACATGAATCAGAAAACTGTACACGATGAGTAAAAACCCTGTAGAGCAGAAACCTGAACTGGCTGATCCTGCCTGTCATAATAATAGTAAAAAATCGCCATTTAATCAAGGGATATATTTATAAATTAATAAACTGTTATTTATTATAAACATGAAAGAGTGCCGGGCTCAAATGTACGGGTAACTATCAGTTATCGGTCAGGAGGAAAAATTCCTGTATCGTAGGAATACCGGAATTCAGGGCATCTTCAAGGGTACCGGTGAAGAGCACTCTCCCCTTGTCGAGGTAGGTGATACGGTGGGCTATGCGTTTGATGCTTTCAAGCTCGTGGGTAACAACCACGATGCTCATACGGAGGGTTTCATTGAGCGTTATGAGCAGACGGTCGAGGCCGAGGGCAGTGACGGGATCGAGACCCGCCGAGGGCTCATCGCAGAAGATAATGCTGGGGTCCATCACGATCGCCCGTGCCACAGCCGCACGTTTCTGCATTCCGCCCGACAGTTCCTTGGGATAACGGTAGTACACGTTCTTCAGCCCGACCTGTTCGAGTTTGAGCTCCGCTATTTCATGTCTCAGTCCAGGTGACATGGATGTGTGCATTTCGAGCGGGAGAGCGACATTTTCTCCCACGGTAAGCGAGTTGAGCAGAGCGCCGTGCTGGTACATGACTCCCACATCGTGGAGCACCGTTTCGATGTTCTCTTCCTCGAGCTCTGTCATTTCCTTGCCAAGGAGCTGTATGCTGCCCATGCCCGGTTTGTAGAGCCTGATAATGTTTTTCAGGAGTGTGGACTTGCCGCAGCCGGAGGTACCGAGAATGACCATGATTTCACCGGCTCTGACCGAAAACGTAACACCATCGAGAACATGCTGCGGTCCGTACCATGAGTGAAGATTCTCGATTTCGAGAATATTTTCATCGGTGGTGGTCGATGTGCCGTTCATGTGATAAGCCTTTTCTCACATAATAGCGTTTTAAAATCCCTAAAACATCGAGTGTAATCCATCTGCCCGGATGGTCTTTCCACTCGATTCTGCCCGGAAACCACCCTTCGGAAGCCGCCCGTGGTTTTCGCTGCCTTCTTTCTCAGTGCGGGAAGTAAAATATTATCCCCCAGATGGAATCCATGACGATAATAGCGAATATGGATGTCACCACCGAGGCGGTCGTAGCCCGTCCCACACCGTCTGCGCCTCCTGTGAACGTAAGCCCGCGGTAGGTTCCGACGATTGTAATGATAATCGCGAACGACAGGGATTTGATGAGCCCCGTCACAACATCCCAGAACAGGAGCGACAGGAGAAGCTGGTTAAAGAACGTTGTGGGCGAAAGCTCCATATAGGTGATGGACACAAGAAATCCGCCTGAAAGCCCGATAAAAAGCGCCATGATCGACAGGAGAGGCATGCACAGAACCATTGCCCAGAGCTTCGGAACCACGACAAACCGCAGGGGATTGAGACCGAGTGTTTTTATGGCGTCAAGCTCTTCGGTGAATTTCATCGTGGCGATCTCCGATGCAATTGCCGAGCCGGTGCGCCCGCTCACGATAATTGCGGTCATAAGCGGCGCAAACTCGCGCGAAAGCCCGATGGCAAGGAGATTGACCACAAAGATCGATACACCGAACTGCCGGAGCTGTGCCGCGCTCTGAAGAGTCAGAATGACGCCGATAAGGAACAGGATTGTTCCGACAATCGGCAGGGCGGTCGAACCCATGTAGTATGCCTGCTCGGTAAACGTTCCTTTCCGGTACTGCTTCCTGTTGAATATACCGATCACCGCCCAGAACAGAATATCGACGATGAGAATGGCGATTTCGGTCAGGTTTTCCATCTCCCGTAAAGCGATACCGCCGATATATTCAAGGCTCAAGCGTGGCTTCTCGGGTTTTTGGGGAACGCCCTTTTCGACGGGAACGGCCATTTCGATGAGCCTGATGGAGTTATCGCTGAATCCGCGCAGCTCGGTTTTTGGGGTACTCAGGCATTTTATAAATACGGCTCCCGAGGAATCGAAACCGCTTATCCCCGAGCCGTCAACAACCGAAATCGCTTCCCTGCCGAACCGTAATACGGATCGTTCGGCATCACCTACGGTCATCGCGACAAGGTCGCCGGAAATGGCAAGCACACCATTGTCCATGGTGATAGTCGGTGCGGTAAAGGTGGATTTCATGCATTTCCTCACAGGAACTTGGAGAAACGAAGCAGGAGCTGGTACCGTGTCTGGGTTTTCAGGACGCTCTCGTTTTTCCAGAACTCCGCGGTAAATAAAAGGCTGACATTGCTCGTGAGCGAAAGCCTGAGCCTGTTTTCTCCATCGAACACCCAGCTGTCCGTTTTCCTGCTCGGCATGAGTATGTCGAGTTCGGTATCGAAAAGGATATACCGGCCAAGCCGGATATCGCCGAGAAGCAGGAATTCGGCCCCGGTGACATCGGTTTTCTGAATTGGCGAGAGCACCTTGGTATCACTGTTATAAATGTACGCTTTACGGGCAAGGGTCTGGCGGGCGCCGTAACCGCCCCTCAGATTAAAATTGACAGGCAGTGTCTTGATGAGTATCGAGTTGATGCCGAATCCCTGCTTGAGATAGATGGGACTGAACGGTCCGCCGAGTTTGACTTTATCGGCATCATTTTCAACCCGGACGGTGTCTCCTTTTGCGGATACTTCAGCGAAACTGGTGGGTTTGTCGAAATGAACCGATGTGGCAAAAAACCGTGTTTCTGCTGCGCCCCTGACATATGGGCTCAGAAGATTGGTGAAGCGGTATATGTAAGTCACTTTTAATTCGGCCTTGTCCGTGTATTTGCGGAGTACCTTGTCATTCTGCATGGACAGGCCTTCCTCAAGGTTCGACCAGATGGGTATAATGTGATTGCCGGACTCGTAGCGGGCATCGGTGAGCCACTGAACGGTGGAAGTGAAGCTCCCGCCGCTTTCGGTACCGGATTCGCTTGACGGGATATAATTGAGCAGAGCGTTACCGGCAAGTTCGCTCAGTTTCGTCCATTTCTTTTTATAACCCCCCAACTGTCTTACATCCGAACGATACCCGAAACCGAGGAAATTGAACGTATTCGAATCGACAACAAGAATTGCATATGTCAGCTCTCCCGGCGCCAGCCGTATCGTGCCGAAGTTAATGACATCGTTGATATTTCCCCCGGGTTTGACGATTTTATACCGTCCGGGAGGCAGTATCCATGTCCGCAGTTTTTCGTCGAGACCCTGCTCGATTCCCTGACCGATTCCGTAGGAATCACCGGTACTGAGATCGATAAGTTCATAATATTCACGAACCTTTGTTCTCGATTCGTTGATCACATCGATGACAAGACCGGACCAGTCGACTTTAAGAACGCTTGTCGAACCCTCGACTACCTTGACTGTCTTGGACATCATCTGATCGAGAGTGCCCGAACCATACACGACCTTGTAAACTCCCGGTTCGAGCGGAATCCGGTGTCCTGTCGGCGCCTCTTCCACTCGATGGCCGTCCCGGAGAACACCATATACCGGCTCGTTGTCGGAATTGGTCATCGAGGGACAGAAGACAGCTCCTTTCCCGACAGGAACAATCGTGTCATCCATGTCGATCTGAGTAGCGACCGGCGGGCTTTCCCATGTCGTCTCCTGCGTGAAGCCGTGAGACACACATACAAGCCCCGACACAAGGTAGAGCGCAATTCTCAGGAAAAACCGTATCATGCTATTTCTCTTTTGGACGTTTGTCAGGAATGATTTCAAAGGCTGATTCATCGATTTCGGATTTTGTCGAGTCGGTCTGTGCAGGTTTCTGCGTTATATCGGGAGCTTCTTTTTTTTGAAGAGGCGTTCCCGATCCGTAACTGAGAAAGAGGGAATCGATCTGAGCAACAACAATGTTCATCTCCGACTGAAAAATTGCGGATAGTCCCTGAACAGTGTAAACCATCCCGCGCTGATATACCTGTTTCCTCTCGTCGAATGTATACTCCCATACCTGGGTACCGTCAGCCACGCGGAGCATTTTCATCGACATGGCAAGGTGTGCAAAAAAGATGTCGCCCGCATCATACCGCTCGATCGATTCAACCATCCCCTCGATCCGGTAATCGGGCCGTGACTCGAAGAAGTTGGTACCGACACGGTTGGTCAGACCCGATTCCTCAAGGTGTTTAAAAACGAGGTTCGTGATCATATAGTCCGGCCTCACGGCCCATCGTTCGACTTCATAGTACTGAATCTGGTTGGGAGAATACCGGTAGACGACATTCTGACGGTTGTAGATAGGCTGAATTTCAAAATTCCCTATCTGGAGAGCGTACGGGTACGGGCGCCTTGAGTTCTGGGGAACGTTTTTTGTGAACGGATAATTAATTATATAGTAGTTTTTCGTGGGAAGTTTTTTCACTCCCAGAACACCGCATGCCATGAATAGTGCGATCATCCCGATGGTCATGAGAAGGAAAAAATGATTTATCGTAGGGTTTCTCATCGAGCGCTCCCTGTCATTCAATTCTGTCGCCTGTGGTTTGACGTCCCCTCAGAAGCACAGAAGGATTTTCCCGGATTACATCGGTTGCTTCCCTGAGGTTATCAAGCGCCTGTTCAAGATTACTCATGGATTTGAGAATATCATCCCGTGCCCTGATACCAATGAGGTCGTAGTGCACAACCATCTGATTCGTGCTGACAAGAAGTTTACGGAGTTCCTCGGTCGTTTCGGCGAGACGAAGGCTGTCGATTTGTGTTCTGACCTGCGCGGAGATGCTCCTGATATCCGACAAAGTCCCCGTGACATCTTCCGATGAAACCAGAGAATGTACCGTTGTGACCAGTTCAGTGGTTTTCTGGGAGGTTTCCGCGAGATTCTCCATGATGCTGTCAAGATTGGCCACACTCCGGTTTATGGAGTACCTGTTTTCCGTAAGAAGCGTATCGACTTTGGTTGACACAAGCGATACCGAATTGAGCGCATTCTGAAGGGAGACTGTTGTTTCGGGGCCAAGGAGATGGTTGAGATTGTTGATTACCTGCTCCAGCTTCGCCAGAATGACTTCCGCCTGGCCGGATATGGTGTCGAACAGCGATTGGCCAGCTTTGATCGTGCCGCCGACTTCCAGCAGTTCCGAACTTTCTGTCCCGCCGGTGAGCTCAATGAACTTTAAACCGGTGATTCCGACCGCGGATACAACCGCCTCCGTATCCTTCTTGATCGGGGTTAAATGCTCCACCTGGATAGAAACCTGTATGGATGTTGCATTCCTCACCGAAAGGTCCGCAACCCGGCCAACCTGAACGCCGTGGTATTTTACCGCAGCGCCCGGCTCCAGCCCCGTTACTGATATCTCTTCGTAAACAATGGTATAGGGGTCCATCCGCTTTAAAATTCTGCTGCCGACAAGGGCGATGAAAAAAACCAGCAGAACGGCGCCGGAACCGATAAGAAAAATGGAAAGCCTGACCTTCTGAGCTTTGGTCGCCATATGGTTCTTTCGTTGAAAAATCGCGTACTTTAAGCGTTACTAATACTATGTAAAGTAAATACCCTGAAGAGTAATGTCAATGTAAAATACTATACTGAATAGTGCAGGAACAGCTTCAAGAGGGAGGTGTAAAACTATCTTTTTCACACGTCCGATAACGAAATGTATTGCTTTATTACTGTCAAGGGCATAAAAACATGTCCCCGAATTATCAATCGGGGATCGACACTATGTGCCGACCCCCGGCTGCTTAAATCCATTCATGTGGTGTTTTTCACAACGCTTTTTCTAAATATACATGGATATCGCACGATACAGAAGGATAACAAAGAATTGAAAATGAAGGATGATATCTTATAGCTCAACGAGTTGTTTCTGTTCGGTGAGGGTTATTTTAATCGATGAATAGTAAATATCCGTGATACCCACATATCCCGAATCGGTGCCTACAATTACCCAAAGGACGCCCGTTGAATCGGTTGTCACAACAAATGGTGCAGAGTTTTCGAATGTTTTGAGTCTGAATGGTTCGTCCGTGGTATGTTCGGGTATTCCGATGGGGCCGAGAACAAGCGCATCTTTCCCGCCAGCGGCCTGATCTCCCTTGTCAATGTTCATCCGGTAATACTCGCCTTCGATAATCGAAAATGGCTCATTCACGGCGGCGCCGGCTTTCAGGTATACGCCTGCCCCTCCGGCATCGCTCTCAAGCGCCTCGGAAGCGATTTCGACACGGAAAACGATATCATAGGCAGTGTTCGGTTTCAATCCTGTAAGCTCGTGTTTGATGTACATGAATATATCGGCGCTGTGGTCATTACTCGATATATAAAGTCCGTACATACTCCTGCCGAGATATTCCGGCAGCTGAGCGTACAGAAATGTAAGCTCATAATAGCTGCTCATGAATTTGCCAACCGGATAGTCGGCAAATCCCTGGGTCCACTCCTCGGTGTTCGTTGAGAACCGGAAATCGTATGTGATACCCGAACCGCCCGGGACACCATCATTCACCGTACTGTTACACGAAACACCTATAAGTAACACCGCCGCTGCAAACAACAGCGCACAATACCTGCCCGGACGAAATACCATGATATACGCTCCCTGGGGAATGAACCATAAGCTGTTCATCTCTCCTGAATATAGCAATAAGTCTCATTATTTACAACAATAAAAACACAGGGCAACTCAATATCTTGAAAACATTTTTATACGATACTTTCTTTTGCCCGTCCGGAGGAGAAAATCCGGTAAATGAGGGCCGTGATTATTATCGTATAATCTCCGAAGCCGGAGAACGACCTTGACAGTGAGCAGGTCATTGCGGTTATTATACGATGTTTATAGAATAAAACGTGTCCGGTCATGAAAAGGAAACGGCAACATGGAACATGAGAAAAAAATCGCCGTATTCGGCTCTTCAAGACCGCAGCCGGGTTCTTTACGGTATGAAGAGGCCCGTGCTGTAGGATATTACCTCGGACAGGCAGGATACACTGTTGTCACCGGAGGATACCGAGGAGTCATGGAAGCCGCATCGCTTGGCGCAAAGAAGGCGGGCGGGAAAACCATCGGAGTGACAACCGCCTTTTTTGAATCCATCAATGCGCGTCCGAACGACTATGTCGATACTGAGATAAAAACCCCGACCTATGCGGACAGACTCCTGAAACTGACCGACATATCGGATGGGTATGTAATCATGCGCGGCGGTTCGGGGACTCTGACCGAGCTTTTTTTCGCATGGGAACTCGAGAAGAATAAGAGCATACCGCCCCGGCCCCTTGTTCTTTTCGGCGATCACTGGAAAAAGATAATCGATTTTCTTGCCTGCGAACTCCCCGATGAGCTGTCATTTTCGTCGTACATTCATCTGCTCATGTACGCCGATACCCCCGAGCAGGTTGTCAGCTTCATCGATACAGGGCTCAAACGCCTGAGGTTGTGAAATTACGCCTCAAAATCAACCCGTACAGGCATATTATTTCATCTTCTATTTGATAATTGACTCATGATCCCGGGCTGTCTTCCGCTGCCCTGTCCAGCATATAGAAAAACCGTGCGACATGCCGAGCTCGCGATGGTAAGAACCCCGGTACGCCCATGTCAAACCTCTGACATGCACCATGCCGAGAAATTCCATCCGGTCCGGCTCGCTGGCGCCCGTTACCCCGACTGTCAGAAGCGGCGACAGTCCGGCGGTGAATCCCCCCGAAAATGATGTATCGTACAACCGCACCTTCGAAGCAGAACAGAGAAACGTGAAATCGCCGGTCATCGACCATGCCGCGCTGAGCCGTGCCCGTCCATCGAGCGGCTCGCGTGATTCGCCAAGCTCGGCTCCCGACAGGTCCTCGTACGATCCTGCGACCCATACCGATTCGACAGGACGGAACACGACACCTCCATCGGCGCTCAGTGCGTATGCATCACCGAATCCCCTGATGCGCATGGCGTTCCGGGTAAGCCTGATCCCGCACGAAATACGGTCAAGAAACGCATAGGAAAAACCTATTTTCTCCGACTCGTCGCCGTACAGGTCGAATCCGCACCCGCTGAAGGAAAAAGATATTCCCGCTTTACCGAACCGTGTTCCGGTATGAACCGTGGTCACTGAGAGGTCATCGACACCGAACGGTCGTGTCCATGCCGCAACTGCGAAGGGACCCATTATGAACGATTCGGCGCCCGGAAAATGAAGAGAGGCCTCGATCAATCCCGCCTTCGAGGGAACCGCGAATCCGTCATCGAGCGCGGTGACCGGTTCAAGACCATATGCCACACCCGAAAGCATGAATCCGAGCAGAAGAACGGCGGTTTTCAGAGCCACCGACCCGTGCATATATTGTGGAGCGAACATTCGGGGCAGTCTCCCTGTTTTGCAGCGGTACATTTCCTCAGGATTCCCGGCCGGACAAGCGCAAAATCATACCTGACAGGATCATCCGGGTCGAGCTGCCGAAGCGATTCCGTAATCTCGATTGCCATTTTCCAGTCCTGAATACGCCGTGAGCTCAATCCGAGAAGCGCCGCCATTCGTGCAATGTGACGATCGAGGGGTATGACAAGTCTCGATGAGTTTATGAACTTCCAGAGCCCGAAATCGACACCATCCGGACCGCGAACCATCCACCGGAAAAACAGCGCCAGCCGTTTACAGGCGCTTCCCCCGGCAGGCGAAGGGACGAGATATGATATTCCCGGCCGGCCCGGATTTTTTCCGAAATCTTCTGTATATCTGAAAACAAACCAGCGTGACAAACGCGCCATGAGTTCTTCGATCGTCTTTTCACCCGGATTGTCAAGTTTCCGCACGAGAGCTTCGAGCGAACCTTCCTCTTCGACAATACGGCCGAGTGTAAAAAAAAGAAAGGCGATATCGCTGCCGGTCGTCCATCGGTGCTTGAAATTACTAAAGACTTCGAGCGCACTCTTCGGCGTCAATCCACGTGCAAACCGGGCAGGCGAATCTCCGGCGTACGCAAGAACAGTTTCAGCGCTTTTCCTTATCTGAACCGCATTCCCGAAGGCAAGGACAGACACGATGAATCCGGCGGTTTCGATGTCTTCGTGGAACCGGTAGCGATGGACAAGTCCCACGGGGTCGGAATCGAGAAAACGGGCATCATAATCGGCAGCAAGGCTGTCGAGGCATGCTTTCAGCGCGGCAGGGTCGTTCAAGAAACCTCCGGGACGGAACGTTAATGTTTCGGTTAATCTATACCTTTCCATTACAGGTGTCAAGAAAGGGGATTGCCGGAAACGTATTCATCTTGCACAATCCCTGTAAAAAGTTTTATCTTTAAGAAAAAGGCACAAGGCACAAGGCAAAAATAACCATAAACCATAAACATGATACACGGAATTATTGAGTCATGCGGGTGGAAAAATTACCTTTTCACCGCCTCCCCAAAGGATATATAATGAAACCTGTCCACAAAATATTCCTGTTTCTCCTCGTGCTGCTCTGCATGACGGCTGCCGTACGGGCAGGTGTCCTCGTAACGGACGCGGACATGGCCAGAGGCAGGAGAAATCTTCAAAATCCTCTTTTCAGCCACACCCTTTCCGAGGATTACGGGCTTGCCACGGCTGTCAATTATCTGTTGACAGGGAATCCCGCCATGGGAGATTCGGTGAAAAAAAGAGTCGAAGATGCCCTTGCGGCGGCGAAGAAAAACCTGCCCCAGATTCGCGGGGCTTTTTCCGACTCAGCTTCGGCAAAGCTCTACGAATCCCTTGTCATCTATGATCTCGTATCCGGGGCAAACCTGTGGGATATCGTCGGGCGCGAATCGATCAGGAAATCCATGAAACAGATACTCGATACGTATCTTCAGTATGATATATACGCATGGAATGACGATTCCTGGTGCCTCGGCGCAACAGCCATGCGTCTTGTGGCATCATCTGCGCTCTATTCGCTTAATTTCTCCGATGATCCGGATTTCAGGCATTACATTGACCACTCGAAGCAGTTCCTGGAAAAAAATCTTGAAAATTCCATCGATGATTATGGGGCGTGGATTACCGACAGCCCGGAATATGCCTCGTATGCGGAAGAATATCTTATTATTACCGCCAAAGCATTTAAAAACGCCAAGGTTAACGATTATTTCTCGAACCCGCGGCTTCTGAAAGTTCTCGAACATGACATGAATGTCCTCCTGCCGCAGCAGTCACCCCATATTCGGGGATTTATCATGACAGCAGGCACCGGAAACACCGTCTCCGGGAGTACGGTGGTACTGGCTGCAGCGGATGTCAGCGGTCATGCTCCCGATGTTGCATCCCATCTGCTCTGGTTCTGGAAACAATGCGGACAGCCGGTCGATCCCCTCGTTCTGCTGTTTGCCGACACCTCGAATCCCGAAAGTATGCCGGAAGGGAAAAGCACTATCGCAGGTGGCGGAAACACTGTGCTTCGGTATGATTATGGCTCTCCCGACGAGAGTATGGTGATTGTGAATTTCGGAAGCGCTGATGGTGTCCCCGGGAGAGAGCTGGCGAATCACTCCGGCGACGGCAGTTTATCGTTCATCTGGAAAGGAATTCCTCTTATTGTTCATGATGGTTCTTCCGGAAGCAGCGAATGTGCGGAACATGGGATGAATGATGCAGCCTGGCGTCACAACATCGTCACCAGACGGGGACTGGGCGATACTCCCGTTCTTCAGGATACGGCAAATTTTCCCGAACCGGCTTTGGAAACAACCTTCTCCGGAACGAAAATCCCCGCCGATTTTTACCCCGAGGGAATCAACCAGTTCATGACGACAGATATGGCAGATTATGTTTCCGGCAAGGTACGTTTGCCCCGGAGCGATATACCTCCCGATTCATACTACCGTCATATTCTGTTCCTCAAGCCCGATGCGCTGCTCGTCTGGGATCAGATCGAGTCTTCATACCCGCTCGAATGGAATCTCCGGATGCCGGTGGAAACAGTCGGCGCCGAGGATAATGTGCTTCACCTCCTGACCGGATACGATGTCGATCTCGAAGCCCATTTTCCCGGTGAAGGTTCGCTTGATTATACGGCGGTAAAACCGGAGGAAAGTACCACATGGGACTGGCCGCTTTTAATGAGAGCCGAGCTGGGTACGGGTACTATCACCGTTTCGTTTATCGATCTCATTGCAGATGCGCTCGCCAGGGGGCCTTCATGCGGAACCGATTTGCTCCGGAACATTCTCTCACAGGGACGTGAGCCTCTCCTTACGGGTATGATCGGTGAATCGCGTGAGGCTGTCGATATGCTCAGTCGCCTGAAGATTCCCTGCGAAATACTGACATACAAAGATTTGAGTGAAACGAACCTGTCAGTTTACAACTCGCTGGTCATCGGCGCACAGACATCGGCGGGTATAGAGCGCGCCCTGGCGGAAAACAGTGCTAAAATCGCGAGCTATGTCAGGGAGGGCGGATCGGTACTGTGGCTGACTCCGACTCCCCTGAACTGGCAAGGGCAATACAGCGGAAAGACCTCATTTGTGCCGGCTACACTGGTTCCGGGTACATGTCCTGTCTCGCTTTCGAAAAACGATATCAATCCCGCCAGCGATTTGAAAATCGCCGAGGACATGGTGTGGAAAAAGCCGAAAGAGTTATCCTTAAAGACTTATGCCGAATGGATCACGAAATCAATCGGTGATTCTGCCGGTACTGCGGATTCCGGGGGCTTTTCAAAAAGCCGGAGCGTGTATCCCCCGGCGGCGTGGTCCGAATCATGGAAAGTGCTTGCCTCGGTGAAAACGTCAATCCCAGGAAAAACATATTCGAATACTCCGCAGGCCGAATGGACGAGGATTCGTGTGCGGCATCCTGCATCACGAGACTTTTTTACCCTTTTCCTGCCGCACCAGCTCCAGTTCTATCCTCTAGAAATCAAGTCCCGGAATCCCGGAAATATTGTATTTACCGATCACACAACCACATGGGAAGTTCAGGCCGGGAAAACCTCGTGGACAGACGCAAACCTTTCTGTGCGTATATCCACTGTCGATGGGATTAAAGCAATATATGCCTTTGACTGCACTTTCGCCGATGCGGGGGATACAAAATTCACCGCACAGGCGCCGATGTCGCTGTACTTTTCTCCCCTCGAGGGCGCGGGTAAAATTTTAAGCCCCGACGATAACAGTATTTCAACACAGCGCGTCAGTTTTAAAATCCGCGCCGGAGAGGTGAATTTTTATGATTTCAAGGGGGACGTATGGACCGGCAGAATATCGTTTGTTACCAGGATTTCCGCTCTTGACAGCCGAAATGTACCCGTCGAGGGAGTCCGGGTATATGTTGACGGCCGCTTTTCCGGCGCTACGGGAAAGGAAGGTGTTGTGCCTGTCCGCTGGGTGAAAAAGGCGCCTGTTGTAACGGTACGATTCGGTGGATACGAAGCCCCTGTGGACATTGTCCCCGGGACTTCCGTGGTACGAATCCCACCGGAATGATTCAATATCGTGGTTCCGGTAATATAAGGTAAACGGTGTTATGACTAGGGAAATGAGATAAACAATGAAAAGTTTATGTAATTACGGACACCGTGTTCTGCTGGCATTTATACTGTCTGGAATGACAATCCCCGTTTCGGGAGCCGCAGATGATTTCGACGATTATAACACCACGGATGTAATAACACATGTCATGCAGACTTATTCGCGGGTGTTTTCGGCGCGGGGGAGAATAACCAGATCATTTGAATCAGGAGGCGAGAAACAGAGCTATTCTGGTACGTTTGCGGTCAGGAAACCCGACCATATTCTCGTGGAATTCGTAGGCGACAATCACCAGTATGTCGGATTCGACGGCACAACGTTTCGGCTCTTTTTCCCCGCCGAGAATAAAGGTATTTATAAAGAAGCCGGAAGCATGAATGAACTCGAGCGTTTTATCACAGGCCCCGAACCGCTTTTCGGGAATATCCTTTCTCTTATAAATGATGCGTTTTCAGTTAAACTCGCTGATATGGTACAGGGTAATCTCATCCTGAAAGCATCGCCGAAAAAACCGCTCCTGTTCAATTTTGTCCTTATTGCAGTTGACCCGAAGACATGGACAGTCCGCGCTGTGGAGCATTTCGACCGGGAGAACAAACTTGTCAGCCAGACGAAGTTTCTTGAGTTTAAAAGCATCGGCGATTCATTGTTTTTCCCTACAAAAATAGCAACATCCTCAGTTTCAAACGAAAATCTCTATGTCGAATCAACCGAGTTATCGAGGGTTCAGCTCAATGTTATCATAGAAGATGAGGTGTTTCGCATCCCGGGAAAAAGCGATACAAACTGGATTCTCGAAAGTACTCTTGAGAAAAATCAAAAGTAAAAAATGAATAAAATTTTTATTCATTAAGACGAATTTGCTTGACTTACTGTTCGTTATAATGTTTTTTACAACACAAGTATATGCGTTAAGTATTCTTCTTCAAGATTCTCTTCTCTTAAATATCATAAAATAATGGATGTTAGAAGTATTGAGAATATATTCAATCGATATATTTTTAAAAAATCACAGGGGGGTAACATGAAAAAAGGGTACAGGGTAATCTTAATCTGCGCACTCCTGCTCGGTATTATGATTGCGGCTCTTCCCGTATATGCCAAAGGTGGCATCGGACCCATGCTGGGAAGCTGCTGTCTCGGACCACGTGTTGGGCAGGAAATGAACGAGGGTTCCGAAATCAATATCATGGAAGTTCTACCTCTCCTTCCCTATGTCGGTGGGGTATTCCGTTTATGGCTTTCGTATGATTACGGATACAAGGCAGCCGGCGGAAAAGGATTCCTTGCAAGCTGCTGTATTGGTCCCAGAGTCGGTAAAGAATTCAAAGAACGTAAAATCAGGTCAATGGAAAAGCTTTACCCTATTCCAATAATTCAACTCTATCCCTGGTTGGCGAATGGTATCGAAGCATATTCTGGCAAGACCATGACCGAGATCGAGAAAGAAGAAAACCTGAAGAGGTAATATCTGGGCTGATGCCTGTTCATAAAAAGTACAAAGGGCCGGATGATCATATGAAAATGTTTTTGATCACGGCCCTTTTTTTTGTGGTGTTCTCGCTTGCTCGCGCTTTTACCGCATGGGCGGACACACCTGCGGATTCGCTGCATATCAGTCGCAGAAATCCCGCCGCCCGTTTAGCGGGTTTGCCCAGCCGCGGTGCGATCTGGTTTTACCGGTTTTTCATCTCCGAACAGGATGTTCCCACCTGCCATTTCAACCCGTCATGCTCACGATTCAGTATGGACGCCTTTGAAACGACCGACCCGTTTCAGGCCACGTTGATAACTTTTGACCGGCTCATGCGCTGCAATTACTTTATATACGGCGAATATCCGATTGCCGACGGCCGTTTCAGCGACCCGGTAACAGACCACCTTCTCTGGGGATCGGCTCATCCGAAAAGCCTGCCGCAAACACCGGGTGCTTCGTTCGGCGGGTACAAAGCCGTCTTCGATACTTCTTCAGTTCTGTTCAATCACCCCGATTCATTTTTGAAATTTGCCGATTCCATGGCACATCTCGGGGAAACAAAGCTTGCCATGGAGGAATACCATGCGCTTACGGGAAAATCATTTCCTCCCGAGATACGAATTGAAGCGCTCGTGCACGGCGGCTGGATACTGTATGAGTGTAGCCATTATTCCGGGGCTGCAGCGGCATTTCACGAAGCAAGGACACTTGCAGGGGATAAATTCGAAGGAGCAGGTAACATAGCGCTTATGGAATATCTTGCAAAGAGTGAAATCTTGAACGATACCAACTCCTTGAAGTCTATAATAGAATATAATTCAATAGACTATTTTCATACCTATATTTCGGCATGGTCGACTATTCGACAGGGAGATTTTTCCGGCGCCCGGCTTACTCTGGAGGGGCTTTCGGAATCCGGCGACCGCGAGATTGAAGATGCAAGCCGGGCTGTACTGGCATCGCTTGATTCTACTGGAACACACATCCATAAAAAAGGGAGGATTTCGGGTCCGCTCTCGGCTCTCGTACCCGGGCTCGGAAGAGTATATACCGGACGGTACGGGGATGCCGTGTTCTCCTTCGGCGTGACCGGCGCAACATCCGGACTGGCTCTCCGTGCCATCGGAACGGGACCTTGGACAAAAGCCGCCTTTTTCAGCGCTGCAGCGGCAGGATATTATGCCGGAAATGTCTATGGTTCCATTATCTCGGCTCGTACTGAAAACCACCGGTCTGTCGACAACGCTGTTCGATATATGGTGACGAAGGCAAACCAAAAAGGTCTTTTACCGGGTCAGATCGCTGCCCGGCGTTTCGCCAGCCTTCTACCATACCATGAAAACGAAAACGGAGGCGTTCCCAACCCTATCCTTTCAGACAGCGCACGAAGCGACGGCGACCGTTTCTTCCGGTCCGGACGGTGGCGTGAAGCGGAACGATCCTTCAGGCTGTACCTTTTTTTCACACCGGCACAGGAACAGGATATCAATGTACTCTACAGGCTGGGGAAATCGCTCGAGTACGAAGGCGAGCACGAAAAAGCCCGGGTTCTCTATGAACGTATTCTCGACAGAAACCTCGATTCGGAGCTGGCGGAGAAAGCACGGCTCGATCTTGCCCGTCTCCACCTGCGGAACGACGACGACCGTGCACAACTCGAAATCGATGAGGAAATTCTGATGGGCCGCGATCCGGAAAGTATTGCGGAAGCGCGGTACCTGAAAACGTGGGTCTCCCTGGCTAATTATAACTGGGAGGGCGCCCGCGCCTTGCTTGACACCAAACCAACAGATAATGTACATGATAATATTGACCGCGCATCAGGTATAGTCTACAAGAGACTTAGCGCACAGAAAAAAATCCCCCGTAAATCGCCACGACTGGCGCGGTATCTCTCGATGGCTGTGCCCGGTCTGGGACAGGCGTATGCCGGGAAACCTCTGAACGGCATGGGGGCTTTCATAATCAACGGCTCGATCGTTTATTCGACTGTCCGGTCGATTCAGTCCGAGAACTGGCTCGATGCGGGATTGATCGTCGTTCTCCTGTTCGACCGGTTCTATACGGGGAATCTTTATAATGCGGAGCGTTTCAGCCATGAGTATAACGAAACTCAGAACAGACTGCTGTTCAACGCAATCAGAAACGATGTCAGAACATTCGACAGGTCGATGGATCCATATAGCCTGAAGTAGCATATAATAATCGTTTACATATCGTATCAAGGCGGTGTATCCGGAATGGAATTGAACCCGGCAATATCTCATAGTGAAGAAACCGTTACCATCGAATCCCTCGCCTATGGCGGGGATGCCGTATGTCATGCAGACGGCCGCGTGGTATTCGTGCCCGATGGTGTTCCGGGGGATGTTGCCCGGATCGAAATACTTCAGGACAAGGGTTCGTTCATGCGAGGGGAGTTACGCGAACTGGTTACCCCTTCACCGGATCGTGTCGAGCCTTTCTGCCCGTATGCTTCGCAGTGCGGCGGGTGCCAGTGGCAGACGGTTGATTATCCGGCACAGGTCACCTGGAAACGGACGATTGTCTCGGAAACGCTGAAACGCATCGGCGGTATCGAGCTCCCGGAAGTCGAACCGTGCCATGCCTCACCGAATGACCGTAATTATCGTACGGTGGCGCGATACCCTGTGGAACGGACATCGCAGGGCCTCGTATTCGGTTATAACGAGCGACGGTCGCACCGTATTGTCGATATTCTATCCTGCCCCGTGGCGGAAGACCGGGTAAATGATATCGCTGTGGCTCTCCGCAGCCTTCTCACAGAACGATTTCAACGCACCGATATCCGTGAGCTGACCATCCGCGCCGCCCATAATCATCCCTCGTCTCTCGTCAGCATGGTTTTTGGGTCGGAAGCTGGCTGTTCCGGGCTGGCAGAGACCATGCTGACAGAAATAGAGAATCTTGCCGGTGTAAGCCTCTGGATTACCGGTGGGGAAAATACTCTCCGTCACCTGAAAACCTATGGCGACCGTCACCGGTACGAGACAGTGAACGGAAAACTCTTCAGAATCGAAGAGCGCTCCTTTTTTCAGATCAATATACCCCAGACCGAGAGTCTGGTGAATATAGTCACTGAAATGACCGGCGTACACTCCAGGCAAAAGCTTGTCGACGGATACGGAGGTGTGGGGCTGTTTTCGCTCGGCGTTCCGCCTACCGATACAGATATTTTTCTCTTCGATGTGTCCGGAACGGCGGTCAGGGACAGCATCTACAATGCCCGGAACGGAGGATTCTCACGGTTCAGGGCGGTCAAGGGCACAGCTCAGGAAGTGATCGACTCACTGAAGGGAACGGATGTGCTTTTTATCGACCCGCCGCGAACGGGGCTCGGTCTTAAGGCGGTTCGAGCTGTATGTTCGCCTGGGGCATCCACTATTGTCTATATTTCATGTAATCCGGCAACACTGGCCCGTGATCTTAAAATATTCGCCGAAAACGGTTATTCCGTTGAAAGAATTGTTCCGGTGGATATGTTCCCCCACACATTTCATATCGAGACTGTTGTGAAATTGGAGCGAGACTGAATGTTAATATTCTGGGAGAGAGACAATGGGCCATAAAACTGACCTACTGAGAACCGTACAGGGTGTTATTCCCGAGATACTTCCCTATGCGCCGCGCTTCGATATCTGGTTCAACGCTCACCAGTACCGCGGAACCCTGCCCGAAGAGTACCATGACTGCGCGATCCCACTCGATATCTCGCGGCAGCTCGGCGTTGGCGGTCATCTCGTCGTTCCAGACTATATACGTCCCGGGGACCCATCGCAGATGGCCGACCGTGGAATCGGCATCTATCACCTTCCTCAGGTGCCGTATCACGTCGAACTGCGGAGTGTCGAGCGGAAAATCGAGTCTGACGAATATACGACGACGGTTTCATACCGGACGCCGAAGGGCACAGTTCGTGTGAGCTTCGAACGAACTGAAGAAATGCGTGCCTCCGGTGCAACCATATCATGGATTACAGAACACGCATGTAAGGGTGACGAGGATTACGCACCGCTTATATACCTTTTCGAGCATCTCGAAGTCGAGCCCTCATACGGGGGATTGCTGGCGATGATTGACGAAACGGGTGAGGATACCGTTGTCGTTGCAAACGGCAGCATGCCGGGTTCTCCCATGCAGTACATAATGCGCGACCTCATGGAGATGAATATGTTTTACATGGCGATGATGGATACTCCGGACAAGCTGAAGGCGCTTGCGGATGCTATCGGCTGTTATTTCGAACAGTTGATGCCACTTGCGGCGGCATCTCCCGGTGAGATTGTCATGTTCGGCGCCAATATGGACGAGACCATCACCTATCCGCCGTTTTACGAGGAGCATATCATGCCGTGGATAGTACGATTTGCCGGGATGGCTCATGAACAGGGAAAATATGTTCTCATTCATGCCGATGGCGAAAACCAGGCACTCTTCGATCTCTACCGCCGGACAGGAATCGACATTCTCGAAGCGGTGGCGACCGCTCCCATGACCAAATCCGATATCCACGAGGTGCTTGAGAAAACAGAAGGCATGACTGTCTGGGGCGGAATACCGAGCGTGATACTCATGCCCGATTATCCGGCGGATAACTTCGAGCGGTTCATGGACACGACCATAGAAGCGGTGAAGGGACGGTCACGGTTTATTCTGGGAGTTTCCGATACGACTCCCCCGGATGCGGAATTCGGGCGGCTGATCAGGATACGGGATATGCTCTCTGAATAATTTTTTAAGTATATGTAAATAATATTGTAATACTATGTTTGTTATCAGACTAATACTGAGAATTATAACAAGAGTATTATTATAATAAAACAATCTGGACAGTTATTGGCTTATAATCGCAAATATATTGTATAAGTATTGTCATTCCCAAGAACGCAGTGAATTGGGAATCCAGTATTACCATCGCTCTGTCATAAGCCATACATAAACAATAGATAATGGATTCCCGTTTTCACGGGAATGACACTTTAACGTGTAAATAAATTTACGCTCTATTGAATAGCCAGATAAAAGAAAAAGGGAAACCGCTGGGTTTCCCTTTCAAATTGAAGTTGGACTGCGCTTTATCATCCGTACGGATTTTCGTCCGGATAGTATACCCCGTGCGGATGGTTATGAGAAATGTCGTCGATACCGAGCATGGTAACCGCGTTGAAGAGCGCTTTGCCTGCATGTTTGAATCCGACAGCGGTATGGTGCGGAAACTGCTTCCCGATGAGCACATGACGGTAGAACCGCCCCATTTCGCGGACGGCGAATACCCCGATGCTCCCGTGAGACCGCGGATCGATATCGAGGACTTCGCCCTGGGCCACGTACGACCGGAGTTCGGTGTCGGCGGTGCCCTGAAGCCTGAAAATGGTGATGTCACCCGGTCTGATGATACCATCGAGGGTTCCACGGGTGATGTCGGGCTCGCTTTCGGGCTCCATAAGCCGTTTCATGATAATCTGGTGTTTGAGGGCAAAGGTGGCCATGCATGACGAGGCGGTGTTTCCGCAGTGGAATCCCATGAACAGGTCGGTCGGTTTATAATCCCCGACAACCGCGCGTGACTCCTCGATCATATCGGGTGGTACGGTGTTGTTGATGTCGAGCAGCGTGGCGGGAAAATCGGTCGCCGCCGAGACCATGTATTCGCTCAGGGCGCCGTAGATATCGACTTCGCACGATACCGGTATCCCGCGGCCCGCAAGCCGTGAATTGACATAGCACGGAACGAATCCGAAATATTTCTCGAACGCCGGCCAGCACTTGTTGGCAAGAATGCCGTATTCGGATGCGCCCAGATTGTCCTCCACAAATTTGAGGAGCGCGTACTCGTACCGCGCCAGCTTGATGAGCATATCCGGATAGTTGTTGCCATGGCCGAGTTCTTTGGCCATATCACGGGCGATTGCCTCTATCGCGGCGGGATTGTCGGCGCGGTTGAATATATCGAGGAGATCGAGCTCGCTGTTTTCCATGATTTCAATCCCCAGATCGTACAGAGGCTTGACAGGCGCATTGCAGGCGAGAAAATCCTGCGGCCGGGGACCGAATGAGAAAATCTTGAGTGATCCGACTCCCAGGAGCACCCGGGCGGTCGGCATGAAATCAGCGATTTTATCCGCAATCTCGGCGGGAAGCCCCACAGGGTATTCAGGGATATAGGGACGGACATATCTGAGCGCCATATTGTACGAGGCATTGAGCATCCCGCAGAAAGCATCCCCGCGGCCGTCGATGAGATCGTTCTTCGTCTCTTCCGCCGAGCCGACAAGCATGGAAGGGCCGTCGAAAAGCTCGGCAAGCATCGAGAGCGGGCCTTCGGGGCCGAAATTACCGAGATAGACCACGAGCGCATTGACTCCCTTTTCGTTGAGCTCGTCGAGCGCCTTCAGAACATCGCATTCGTTTTCGACAATCGTTTCACAGTCAACAAGCGGGATGCGTTTCTTTGCGCATTCCGCCACAACCATGTTTTTGCGTTTTCTCGACAGCTCAATCGGGAAACAATCACGGCTCACTGCGACAATTCCCATCTTAACTTCAGGCATATTGATCATATTATCATGCTCCTTTCTTCGGTGATGTCTGGCCATAGGTGGCGCCTGTGCCATGTTTGCGGCTGTAGTGCACGGAAATCAGCGACTCCTTCAGGGGCTGTACCGCCGGGTTTATAAGCGTAGTAATGAAAGCGATACGTGCCAGTTCTTCGAGTACCACGCTGTTGTAGACGGCCTTTTCGGGAGTTGTACCCCAGGTGAAAGGTCCGTGGCATGCCACGAGCACCATTTCGGTGTCCTCATATGAGTTATTCCGGAAACATTCGAGAATCTGGTTACCGGTTTCTTCCTCATAATCACGCTGAATCCGTTCATCGCTCATAACAAGCGTACATGGGATGTTACCCGGCATGTGGTCAGCCTGGGTAGTCCCCAGGCAGGGTATGGATTTCTTGGCTTGCGCCCATGCGGTTGCATATGGCGAATGGGTATGGACGATGCCCCCTATGGATGGGAAATTCCTGTATAATACCGTATGGGTTTTTGTATCCGACGAGGGATTAAGAGTTCCTTCCACAACTGTGTTTTCGAGGTCGACGAGCACCATGCTGTCCGGTGTCAGGTCCTCGTACGGTACACCGCTCGGTTTGATGGCGAACACCCCGCGGTCACGGTCGATGCCGCTCGCGTTCCCGAAGGTGTAGATAACGAGGTTACGACGGGGAAGCTCCATATTCGCTTCCCAGACCCGCTCCCTGAGTTCTTTGAGGGATGTCATGTGATTATCCCCTTTTCCCACGCGTTGTTTCATCCTCGATAAAAGCGCCGAGCCTGCCGTATCTCTCGTAAAGTATCCCGTACTGTCCGGCACGGTCCTTATCAGGTTTGTATTCGTGCTCGAATCCGCTTCCCATCTTTTCGATGGCTTTCTCGACATTCCCGTGGATTCCTCCGGCTGTAGCTGCAAACATTGCAGCGCCAAGCGCGCAGGTCTGCTCGGATTTCGCCACCCTGATATTCCGGTTGAGCACATCGGCGAGCACCTGCATGACAAAGGGCGACTTTTTCGCTACTCCGCCGAGTGCGATAACCTCTTTGATCGGTACTCCCTCGGATTCGAAGCGCTCCACGATCTTTTTCGAACCGAACGCGGTCGCCTCGATGAGCGCCCTGAATATCGCAGGGGCGGAGCTTCCGAGATTGAGACCCGTTATGGCACCCTTGAGCATCTGGTTGGCATCGGGTGTCCGTCTGCCGTTCATCCAGTCGAGAGCGACAATGCCGTTCCCGTCGATGGGGAGTTTTTCCGCTTCTGCGGTCAGCCCGGGTATGATACGATCAACCGCCTGTTCAATCGATCGGGCATCATTCGCGGCGTCACCGCACATACCCTTTCGGAGTGGCCAGGCAAGCACATCCCTGAACCATGCATAGATGTCTCCGAACGCCGACTGTCCTGCTTCCATGCCGAGCATTCCGGGGATTATCGAGCCGTCCACCTGCCCGCAGATGCCCCGTATAAGCCGGTCACCCATATCCTCCATCGGCGCGACAAGCATATCGCAGGTGGATGTTCCGATAACCTTGGAGAGGGCATAGGGCCTGATTGCGCCGCCGACCGCACCCATATGAGCGTCGAACGCACCGACACCCACGGGGATTCCTGCCGGAAGATCGAGCCGTTTTGACCATTCGGCGCACAATGTTCCGGCCACAACATCGGAGGTACAGGTCTCGGTATAGAGTCGCTCGCGAATCCCTGAAAGTAGCGGATCGAGACGGGCGAGGAAATCCTGCGAAGGCAGCCCGTCAAACGATGCATGCCACATGGCTTTGTGACCCGCCGCGCAACGGCTCCGTTTCATGGTGAGGGGGGCCGTGTTACCCGTGAGAATACCGGTCACCCAGTCGCAGTGTTCAATCCATGAGAATGCGGCCTCGCGCACATGGCTGTTCTCTCTGAGAACATGGAGCATCTTCGCCCAGAACCATTCCGAAGAATAGATTCCACCGACATACATGGTGAAATCGACGCCACCCCATGAGCGCGCCAGATGATTGATCTCCTCAGCTTCGGCAACGGCGGTATGATCCTTCCAAAGAACAAAGAGCGCATCGGGATTGTCTTCGAATCCGGGAACAAGTCCGAGCGCTGTTCCATCGCGGGTTACCGGCCCCGGGGTCGAACCGGTGGTATCCACCGAAATTCCCTTGATCGATTCGGCAGCGCCGCGAGGAGCCTGCCGAAGGGATTCCCGTATGGTTTTTTCGAGTCCTTCCATATGATCGAGGGGATGCTGACGGAACCTGTTTTTTCCGGGATTGCAGTATTTTCCCTCTTTCCACCGTGTGAAATGATGAACCGCGGTTGCGAGCTCCTCGCCGTTTTCGGCATTTACTATGAGCGACCGCACCGAATCGGTTCCGAAGTCGATTCCAATCACGTAATTGGCGCCGCTGGCCATACCGTATCCTCCTTCACGCCGTCATATCAGGGTAAAAAAGTATAAAATCGCACATGTCGTTGTAAAAGCAGAAAAGAGTATGAATCCGTACCTGAGTAGTTTAATACTTTTTTTGGATAAAAGAAACAGCCTCTTGAATCAGATGACAAAATTTGTTGTTTTCCCGGCATTGTAAATCTTTGTGACCGGTTCAATGAAAAAGAAATTGATGATTTTCATTGTTGAGGTTTTATAATATTTCTCGTATTTTTCTGGTGGATTTCAAATTTATTTCGGAGGAGATAATAATGGTAAAAGATTTGATTAAATGGATTTGGCCTGTTTCTGCATTAGTTTTATTGTCCGCACCTGTCATTTCGCAGCCTGCCCGGTTAAAATCACCTGACCCGCTTCCCATTCTCGCATGGCTGGGACCGCCCGCAGAACATACGATATATTCACGGTACCGCGAGATGGCGGATGCAGGATTCAACCAGAGCTTCTCCGGTTTCCCCGATGCCGATGCAATGGCAAAAGCCCTCGATATCGCGAAAGCCGCAAACGTCAAACTGTTCATCAGCATTCCCGAGCTCAGTAAAGACCCCGAGGGGATTGCCCGGCGTTTCAAAAACCACCCGGCGCTGGCGGGATACTATCTCCGTGACGAGCCCAATGCAAAGGATTTTCCCGACCTTGCGGCCTGGGTGAAACGGATACGGGCTGTTGACGACGAGCATTTCTGCTACATTAATCTTTTCCCCAATTATGCCACGGCAGAGCAGCTCGGAACTCCAACCTACCGTGAATATGTGGATGAATTCGTCAGAACCATACCGGTACAGGTCATCACCTTCGACCATTACCCTGTCATCGGCGACAAGCTCCGTCCCGAATGGTACGAGAATCTCGAAATAATCTCGGCAGCTTCCAGAAAGGCAAACAAGCCGTTCTGGGCTTTTGCTCTTGCGGTTGCCCATGATCCTTATCCGGTTCCCACACTATCTCATCTCCGGGTCCAGATTTACAGTGACCTGGCCTATGGCGCTCAGGGAATCCAGTATTTTACGTACTGGACACCCAGGAGCACGACGTGGAATTTCCACCAGGGCCCGATCGAAACGGATGGCAAGAGAACGGTGGTATATGAGCGGGTAAAACAGATCAACGAGGAAATTCAGAATCTTGCCGGAGTTTTTATCGGAGCGAAAGTCCTTTCGGTCGGGCATTCCGGCCCGGTTCTCCCTCGGGGAACAAAGCCGTTTACCGTAATGCCCCCTTTTACCAGTATAGAAAATTTCAACAACGAGGAAAGCGCTCTCATTTCATGGCTGGAGAACGGTGGACGGCAATTTCTCGTTATCGTCAACAGTAACATCAAATATGATATGCAGTTTACTATCAACACGGAAAAAGATGCGGCGATTCAGCGTGTGCAAAAGGATGGAACGCTGGAATCATTTATCAACACAGGAGCCGGCATCAATATTGGCCCCGGAGATGTCGTCATTTTCACCTGGGAAAAATCAAAATCCGGCCGTAAAAAATGATACATGTAACATTTCCCTGAAGCATCCGTCAGGCGCACATATCAATAAGATTACACCGTTTCCAATAACATACCGGCTCTGTAAGTATTACTGTACCCCGCCTGTACGTATCCGCTCGTAATTGCTCGTCTGTTCGAAGCCTTCGATCTTGAACAGGGGATCGTCCCCGACCATATCTCTGAGCATCTCCACGGTGATATGATTGTAGAAAACCGGTTTGACATAATCCGGATTTTCTTCGGGCAATGCTCCCAGAAGATGCTGTGTGTATTCGGGAGATGCCAGTATCCGCTTCGTAACCGGCAGTTTCGGGCCGAGACGGAAATATGTGTTTATACCGACAGTTGCAGGTTCTATCCTCCGCAGATTTTCGAGGCTCTCTTTCACCGATTGCACCGTATCGCCGGGAAAGCCGCAGAGAAAATCGACCGCGAGCTTGATACCGTGCTTTTTCGACAGTCGCCCTGTCTCACGTGCGTGTTCGAAAGAGTTTTGCCCGGTTGGTACGGAAAGGGTTATAAGTTGCACCCCGCTTTTCCTGAGAAGAGAGAACAGCTCGTCATCGTAAGGCGCAACCTTCATGTACACGGCCCACAAAAATTCCGGCCCCCTGCCGATGAGGTTCCCGAGGAATGCCTTGCAGTGATCGAGGTTCTGGTTGAATTCCGAGTCGCACAGGTGAAAATCGGTAAAACCCTGCCGCGCGAGTTCTCGCAGTTCCTGAACGATTTTTTCCGGTTTTTTGAACAGGACACGTTTGTTACCCTCGGAACAGAAGGAGCACGATTCGTGGCACCCCTTCTGGGTTTCAAAACCGAGAAGGCCGCGGTTTGCAGTATACCGTCCATAGTCGATGACCGGCGCTCTCTGGTGATCGATGTCCGGATCAAATCCCGCTTCCCAGCCGTCGAATACCGTTCCCACCCGAGGGGGATTCTGTTCAAGGCTGTCGAGCAGCGTGACGAGCACCCGCTCCCCGGGGCCGTAAACGCCCCAGTCTGCGCCGAGATACCGTAAAATCCCTTCGGGGATGAACGAAAAGCCCGCTCCTCCCGCGATAACCGGTATGCCGCGCTTTTT
>JAJFUH010000046.1 GCA_021372535.1 bacterium | reverse complement strand
ATCTGCTGGGCTATTATGTGTGCCGTGCGGTACGTCTCGACGAAAAAACCTCCCGTACGGTCTCTATCGAGGTAGGCCTCCAGAACGGCGGCATGGCGTCAGCACTTGCAATGAACGTACTCAAGAGCGCCGAAGCTGCGCTGGCTTCCGCAGTGTATGGCCCGCTCATGAATGTGACCGGTTCCATACTCGCCTCCTGGTGGCATGAACGTCCTGTAAAGGATAAAGCGCCCCAAAAGAAGAAGTAAATCTGGTTTGTAGCAGCCTGCATGGTTGTATGACCCACGTAAAATGCCGATCAGTCCGATCGGCATTTTTTTATCCTCCCTGCATGCAAACGGGAAGTTTTTTCCCTGACATAACATCATTAATAAGGTATATATGATTAATATATATAATATTAATTTTCTATAAGTTGTATTGAATAATGCCGCACCATTCTTACAGAATTTATGCTGGCATACCTGTTGCGTTATTCAGTTTACCGGATAACTGTCTGTTGTCGATATAGAATTGGAAAGCAGGAGGTATGACTTGAAAAAGCGCGGTAAAGATACTTGTGTATTATGCGGAAGACCGTTGAATATCATTCTCAGAGATAAAAACGGGACAGAAAAACTATGCCTGAAATGTCTTGTCGCTCACTATCCGACTTTACGGGAACTTTCGAAGGTGGTCTGATTACTTGGCGAAAAGCTCCTTGATTTTTCTCCAGGTACTGAACTGGGATACCGGAGGAAAACCGAAAGCGCTGCATGTACCGCCGAGGATGGTGGCGGCATGGTCAATTCTGGCGCTCAACCCCGAGGTCTGATTGAGTGTCTCTATTCCCTCTTTTTCAAAATCTCTACCATTATAGAACACGAACATGATGGAATCGCTCCGTTTACAATTCCCCATATCAAGAATATAATTGAGCCCGCTGCCGCTCGGGATGGTCATGGTCAACGGCGCCCCGGAGGCAAAACGGTAATCCTGCTCAACACGCCCGCTTATCAATACTTCAAAGGTAATATTGATAAAAGGCTGTATTGTTCCGGCCCGTTCGAATGCCGTACTCGCTATATTGAGAATGATACGAATCTCGGCCGGTTTACCGGTCGGCAGCTGCGCAAGAGAGAATGTGCTGCCCCTGAGAGCGTTCATGAGTTCGCTGTATTTAGACTGACCACCCGAAAGGCTGTAATTTTCGATAGTAAACTGCTGGCCGGTCTGGAGTGTTTTTGTAAGAACCGGACCGTCATATATATACGGCTTCAGGAACAGTTTCCAGGTGATTTCTTCAGAATATGCCGTCGAAACGAATACGTTGAACAGCAGGAAAGCACATATGGTGATAAACCGTATTTTCATGGTGTCAGTCGAAGTAATAAAAAAACGTGATGCAACTTAAAACACACATCAACAGGGACTTATGAAAAATAGGCAAAAGAGGGGTCAAAGTCAAATGGTATTTCGCTCAATACCGGGTCACCCGGACAATCCATATGTAATATAATCCGTTATATGCCGGATAAAATAACCGTGTATTAACGTTTATTGTGATGACTCATTCATACCGCGGAAACAGGCGTGAGGCCACCAGCCCCATTCGGGCCAGACGAAAGGTCAGAGCTGTCAACAGGCACCCGAAACCGTACCTGATACTGCGGAAAAAGTTTATCGACGAGGCTTCGGCAAAGTATTTCGTCGGGCAGCTTACCTCGGCAATCGTATAACCGAACCATACCACCTGAGCAAGCATCTGGTTGTCGAACACAAAATCATCGGAATTGTTCACGAGCGGCAATTTCTCGAGCAACTCCCGTGAAAAAGCCCGATACCCCGTATGGTACTCCGACAGTTTCGCCCCCAGCAGCAAGTTCCCCGCGAGCGTGAGAAACCTGTTCGATACATACCGCCACAACGGCATCCCGCCCTTGAGAGCGTATCCCCCGAGAATCCGCGAACCAAGAACGCACGAATAGAGGCCGTTACCGATGAGAGACGCCATCGCAGGAATCAGTTTCGGCGTATACTGGTAATCGGGGTGAACCATGATGATGATGTCACCTCCGTCACCGAGAGCGTGACGGTAGCAGGTTTTCTGGTTTGCGCCGTATCCGCGGTTACGTTCATGGACATAAACAATGGCATCGGGAAGCGAACTGGCTATGGATACCGTTTCATCGCTGCTCTTATCATCGACGACAATAACAAGGTCCACAATCTCCTGTGCCATAACCTCATCATAGGTTTTCCGCAGTGTCTGCTCTGCATTGTAAGCGGGCATCACCACGATGACTTTTTTATTTTTATACATGCCGTTCAGGGTTTATCGGTTTAAGTGACTTGATCCGTGTTCTATTGAGAAAACCGAATAGAACACGGATTCACGCGGATTGAGCAGATACAACAAGGAGTTGGAAAGATTCCACCACAGCCCGGACACGGAAAATCCCGTTCTATTTTACCATCTCTTCCTTGAGGGCAATCGCGATTCTTCTGACCGCTTCGACAATCACATCCTCGTCCGGTCTCGAAAAGCACAGACGGAAATTATTGTGGTGCGTATTGTCGAGGTAGAAGAAATTCCCGGTAAAGTACATGACCTTGTTCCGGGCAGCAGTCCTGAAGAGACTGTCATGATCGATACCGTCCGGAGTTGTCACCCACGAATAGAAACCGCCGTGCGGATAGGTCCATGTACAGCTTTCGGGCATATACTCATCGAGAGCGCCGAGCATGGCGTCACGGCGTGACCGGTATCCCTTGATCAGTTCTTTGATATGACCGTCGAGCCAGTTGTCACGGTGCATCTCGGCAATGACTTCCTGATTGAGCGCGGGCGATCCGACATCGAACATGGGACGGCACATATTCCATGTATCGACGAGTTCGGGCGGAACTACTGCCCAGCCAACGCGGAATCCCGGAGAAACGAGCTTGGAAAAGCTCCCGAGATAAATGACATTATCCGCCGTATCATATGCCTTGACAGCGGTCTGGTCAACATTGTCATAATTGAGCTCGTTGTAAGCATCGTCTTCGATGATGAAGCAACCAAATTCTCCGGCGATACGGGGCAGCTCCTTTTTCCGCTCGATGCTGATGTTGATGCCTGCCGGATTATGATTGTTGGACATAAGGTATATGGCCTTGGGATGTATCCCCTCTTTCCTGAGACGGGCAAGGGTATCCCTGAGTATATCGGTCCTGATACCGTCATTATCGACGGGAACCTCGACGAGATTGAGTCCCCAGTTCTTGATCGAATCAAGCACGCCAAGGAATGTAGGGGCTTCGATAATCAACGTGTCGCCCGGGTCGCAGATCATGCGGAGAACCATATCGCAGGCATTCTGTGAACCTGCGGTCAGCACGACATTTTCCGGCGAGACATCGGTTCCGCGTTTTTTCATACGGTATACAACCGCTTCGCGGCACCGGATCGTTCCCTGAGGGTGACCGTACGGGAATATGATTTCAGGATTGTCTTTTATCAATGAACTGGTTATTTCAACCACTTTTTCAGTCGGATAGGCAGCCGGATACGGAACGCCGGGACAGAGGCTTAAAACACCCGGCTCCTTTGCAAGCCTTAGAAATTCTGAAATATCCGATTTCCTGAGGCCGGAAGCCCAGGACGAATAACGAAGCTGTGACACGTTTTTCTCCTTTCACGCTGATTTATAAACGTACAGTAAAGTACGAAAGAACATGGATATTCACTGTGCAACAATCATTTTTATAATATAATCAAAAAATGCCGAATGGTTTAACAGCTTTTTTCCCTCTCCCGTCAGGAACAAATGAATAAAAGATACGGTATTAATGCTATAAAGCTCATAAATACATATACTTACTCTGTCTCTAACCATTTTTCAATGAATAGGAGAAGGGCACGATAATCTTTAATCGCAACAAGTTCTGCCGGATTTGGCGGGCGAGCAGGCTTATAGTTTTTTATTTCCGTTTATCGATAACCCGTTTGGCTTTCCCGACCGAGCGTTCGATTGTTTTCGGCTCAACGAGCGTCACCTTCGCGCTGATACCGAGCACCCCATGAAGCCGTGAACTCACATGCTCCTGGAAAGCCTTCATCTTTTTCATCTCGTCAACGAACATGCCTGGGGAAACCTCAACGAGCACTTCCAGTGTATCGAGTGTTCCCTTACGATCGACGACAAGCTGATAATGAGGCGCTGTCCCCTCGATTTCGAGGAGAACGCTTTCAATCTGGCTCGGAAAAACATTGACACCACGAATAATGAGCATGTCATCATTCCGCCCGGAAACACGCGTCATACGCCTGAGCGTCCGCCCGCACGGGCAGTCGCCGGGAATAAATCGCGTAATATCCCGTGTACGGTAGCGGATGATCGGCATCGCTTCCTTGGTAAGCGAGGTGAAGACAATCTCCCCTTCCTCACCTTCCGGTACAGGCTCCAGCGTTTCGGGATCGACAATTTCGGCAATAAAGTGATCCTCGGCAATATGATGGCCGTTCTTTTCGAGGCACTCACCGGAAACGCCGGGACCGATTACTTCCGAAAGTCCATAATTATCGGTGGCAGTGATATGAAGCCGGCTCTCGATCTGTTCGCGCATGCTTTCGGACCACGGTTCGCCGCCGAAAAGTCCCCACCGGAGCGAAAGTGTATTGATATCGATGCCTTTCTCCTCGGCAACCTCAGCCATGTGGAGAGCATAAGTCGGCGTACAGACCAGGGCAGTCACCTTGAAATCCTGCATGAGAAGAAGCTGACGATCGGTGTTGCCCGATGAAGCGGGAATCACCGACGCTCCGACACGCTCACAGCCGTAATGGAGACCAAATCCTCCAGTAAAAAGGCCGTACCCGAACGCAATCTGCACCGTATCACCCTCACCTACCCCCGCGGCGGTCACCAGGCGTGCAACGAGCTCCTGCCACATGTCAAGGTCCTTTTTGGTATAACCGACCACGGTGGGTTTTCCCGTTGTGCCCGACGAGGCGTGGATACGGACAATTTCATTGTGGGGAACCGCAAACAGCCCGAACGGGTAGTTATCCCTGAGATCCGTTTTAACAGTGAACGGCAGACGGCGGAGATCATCGAGGGATGCAATATCATCGGGTGTGACATGAAGCTCATCCATTTTCCTGCGGTAAAACGGCACACGGTAATACACTTTCATCACGGTATCCTGAAGACGGCGTAACTGGAGCGCCCTGAGCTCATCATGAGATATGGTTTCATATTTGGGGCTGAAAATTCTGTGAGCTGCCATTGAACCTCCATCAGTATAAAGCGGAATGTTATCTTTTTCCGGAGCGTACGGGAACATACCATCCCGGGTAGTTTATGCCTGAAATGTATTGCTTGTCGAATAGTTAGTCAAGTGCTAACCCCTGTAATACAAAGAAAAAATCGCCCTGTTTTCCGGCTGTTCGGCCGAATGACAAAAATACCCTGTTTTACCTTAAAAAACGTAAATTTTGATAAAAAATTGCCCTGATGAATCATGAGTAACCGGACAGTAATTGAAAATAAACCACGAACAGGCCGAAATACTGTTTTCTATATTTATTTGTTTTATTTTAATTTATGTGTACATAACTTCCGGGGTTCCGAGTAACAGTCATGAAGATAAATATATATTGACTTCACCTGTATGATTATGTATTATCAATGTGATACAGGTCACTAAAATATTTCATTGAGATAGATAGTCAGTGTTTAAACCGTTTGGGTACAACAGTTCAAACGAGGGGGAAGGAATGTATGCACGGAAATTCACGGTGACGGTAGTAATGCTCGCTCTCATTATTATCGTGGCCGTCGGCTGCTCAAAAAAGGAAGAGAAGAAGGCCGAAGCGCTGAAGCCTCCGATAAAAATCGGGGCAATTTTTTCAGTAACCGGCAGCGCTGCCAAACTTGGCGGACCTGAAAAGAACACAGCACTCATGATTCAGGAACAGATCAATGCCGCCGGTGGTGTAAACGGCCGTCAAATCGAACTGATTATCGAGGATGATCAGGGAGTTGAAGAAAACACGGTCAACGCGCTCCAGAAACTGATACACAGCGATAACGTTGTAGCAATTATCGGCCCCACGAGATCGGGAAACGGAATAGCGGCTGCGACGATCTGCGAAGAGGCGCGTGTACCTCTCGTTTCCTGTGCTGCGGCATGGGTTCAGCTTTTCACCGAAAAAGATGTAACAAAACCCATGTATAAATATGTATTTAAGACACCGCAAAATGACTCGGATTGCGCGGTACGTATCTTTGAGGACTGTAAGGCAAAAGGATTCACAAAAGTTGCTATTATTACCGGAACAACCGGATTCGGTGATGCCGGGCGCACCGAGCTGAAAAAGCGCGCTCCCGAATATGGTATTACCATTGTTGCCGATGAAACCTATCCTCCGGATGCCTCCGATCTTACGCCAAGCCTTACCAAAATCAAGGCAAAGAAACCTCAGGCGCTTATAAACTGGTCGATTGTTCCTGCACAGGGTCTTATCGCAGGCCAGGCCAAACAGCTCAAAATGACCATGCAGATTTACCAGAGCCACGGTTTCGGAAATAAAGGTTATATAACCGAAGCGGCCGAAGGAATCCTCTTCCCGGCGGGACGTCTCCTCGTCACAAAAGATGTAGACCCGTCCAACGTCCAATACAATGTCCTTACAAAATTCAAGAGCGATTACGAGACTAAATATGGCGAGGAAGTATCAACCTTTGCCGGTCATGCATATGATGCTCTCTGGATGATCGTAAACGCCATCAAGGCCAAGGACGACACCCGTGACGGCATCCGTGACGGTCTCGAAGCGACCACGAATTTCATTGGTACCGCCGGGGTATTCAATATGAGTCCTACCGATCATTGCGGTCTCAATGCGGATGCGTTTACAATGGTTGTTGTTAAAGGCGGCGAATTCAGACTTGCTGACGCTGTAAAGTAAGCGACCACGGGATTATGGTTTAATTACTCAATAACTCAGGGGAAGGTTCGAATGAGCCTTCCCCGAATTATGCTAAGGATACAATGGGATTAGACAGTTATATCCAGCTTTTCTTTTCCGGCATAACCATCGGCTCGATCTACGCCATGGTAGCTCTCGGTTTTCTCATAATATACAGTTCCACCGGCATCATAAATCTTGCACAGGGTGAATTTGTCATGCTCGGTGGTATGATCGCCGTGACATGTTACCATACATTTCATCTTCCCCTGTTACTCACCTTTGTGGTTACGGTTCTTGCGGTAACTGCCATAGGTGCGCTCTTTGAATTCACCTGCATTCATCCCCTGAAAAACCCGTCGGTTCTCGGGCTCATCATGATCACGATCGCCGCCTCGATTCTGATGCGCGGAATCGCCATGTTCGTGTGGGGGAAAGAGGAGCACGGCATCCCGACATTTTCGGGTGACAACCCGATCCAGGTAATGGGGGCATCGGTTCCCCCGCAGGTCTTCTGGATTCTCGGGGTAATTTTTACCGTTCTGGTGATACTTTTCTATGTTTTCAAGTATACCCTTATCGGAAAAGCGATGCGTGCCACCGCCGCAAACCGCACCGCGGCATATCTCGTCGGGATAAATGTCCGTAAAATCGTGCTTCTGTCGTTTGCGCTTTCAGCCGGGCTTGGTGGTATAGCCGGGGTATTGCTCACTCCCATGACACTCATGTCATTCGAGAGGGGAACACCGCTTGCGCTCAAGGGCTTCTGCGCAACCGTGGTCGGTGGGCTCGGCAACCCGGCGGGGACAGTTATTGCGGGGCTTCTGCTCGGGCTTATCGAATCATTTGTAACAGCACTTATATCTTCACATTACAAAGATGTTATCGCTCTCTTTATCCTTATCGTGGTGCTGTTTATCAAACCGAGCGGTCTCTTCTCGAAATCCGAGGAGGCAAAACTGAAGAAGTTCTGACGGAAATAATAAAAAATAACCACGGAGACACGAAGGTCACGGAGATAAAAAAACCGGGTATCATGTTTAACCCGACTTGTTTGCAACGCGGATTTTCACGGATTTTTATTTTTTAACTAAATCTTTTGTTGATAATTGCTAAAAATAATACAAATAATATGTTATATATATTTGTGTCTTCGTGGTTTAATATTTTAGAAAAATCCGGAGAAACAAACCAAGTTAATTGATTGCGAGTACAGTAAAGAATGGGAAAAAGCAATTATATAAAATGCGCGGCGTTGATTCTGATAATCGGAATACTCCCGGTATTTGTCCATAATCAGTATCTGCTGAGCATTCTCGTGTTCGCCGGAATTTACGCGATTGTTGCAATAGGACTCAGTATGCTCATGGGTTATGCCGGGCAGATTTCTCTCGGTCATGCGGGATTTTTTGCCATCGGGGGATATTCTTCGGCCATCCTTACGAAAATGCATCACTTCCATCCAGTGACCGCCATGCTTATCGGAGCAGGTCTGGCGATTTTTGCGGCTCTCATTGTCGGGCTGCCATCCCTCAGGCTGAGAGGACACTATCTTGCCATGGCAACACTCGGATTCGGCGAAATAATCTATGTGTCGAGCGGCGCCGCAGTCGGGCTGACAGAAGGCCCATCCGGTTTCAGCGGTGTTCCGAGCATGTCAGTCGCCGGATATGTTTTCAAGAGTGAGTTATCGAAATATTTCCTGGTCTGGACTATTGTACTCATTGTCCTGATCGTATCGCTCAACATTATTCATTCACGGGTAGGCCGTGCTCTGCGGAGTATCCACGGCGACGAGACCGCCGCGAATGCAATGGGGGTCAATGTCGCAAGGTATAAAATACAGGTTTTTGTCTATTCTGCCATTCTGGCTTCCATAGCGGGAAGTTTATACGTTCATCATATGCGTTTTGTAAGCCCGACGGGTTTTAATTTAAATAAATCGATTCTTTTCCTGATCATGATCATGAGCGGCGGTATGGGGAGTCTCTGGGGCGCCATAATCGGAGCTTCCATTTTCACACTCCTTCCGGAATTCCTCGGCGTGTTCAACGAATACGATATTCTCATGTACGGAGCCATTTTGCTCGGAATGATGATGTTTCTCCCGGAAGGTCTCACGGGGCTTATCGCAAAAATTACAGGATATTGTACGGCGCGATGGAAAACACGAACAATAAACAACCGATGAGCTTTCTCAAAATCGAAGGACTGTGCCGCTTCTTTGGCGGTGTAAAAGCTGTCTGCGATCTGGATGCATGCATTCAGGAAGGCATCATTACAGCCATGATCGGACCCAACGGCGCCGGAAAAACCACGGCGTTCAATCTCGTCACCGGTCTTCTTCCGGCCTCGACGGGAAAGATTTATTTCCGCGGGAAGGATATTACCGGTCTTCCACCCTACAGGATCGCCGCACTGGGTATAGCGCGTACTTTTCAGAACATCCGCATATTTTCCAATATGTCCGCGCTGGAAAATGTGATGGTGGGCGTTCACACACGAAGCCGGAAGGGAATGTTATCCTCGGCGTTACGGCTACCCTCGGTAAGCCGTGAGGAACGGTTCATCCGTGAGGAAGCCCTGAAAGCGCTCGATTTCGTCGGGCTCGGAGACCTTGCATCGATGAACGCAGGGAACCTTCCATTCGGGCAACAGCGTATTCTTGAGATAGCACGGGCGCTCGCGGCCAAGCCCAGGCTTCTCCTGCTCGATGAACCGGCGGCAGGTCTCAATTCGCAGGAAACCATCAAACTCGGCAGGCTCATCCGGCTCATTCTCGATTCCGGCATTACGGTTTTTCTCGTGGAACATGACATGGAACTGGTCATGAATATCTCCAACTCGGTTATCGTGCTCAACAACGGTATTCTCATCACATGCGGTACACCTTCGGAAGTACAGAAAAATCCAGAGGTTATTGCGGCATATCTGGGAGATTAACGACATGCTCGTCGTAAAAAATCTCGAAGCATATTACGACCGTATCCAGGCCCTCAAGGGAATATCGATCCACATTGCCCGCGGAGAGGTTGTGAGCCTTATCGGGGCAAACGGCGCTGGAAAGACAACGACACTCCATGCTCTGTCGGGCCTTCTCAAGAATATCGGGGGCGAAATCATCTTCGAGGGAAAATCGATACGAAATATGTCGCCGGAAAAAATTGTCACCCTCGGAATAGCCCAATCGCCGGAAAACCGCCTGGTTTTCGATCCGCTCAGCGTGATCGACAACCTCAGGCTCGGCGCATACACACGGAACGATAAAAAAGAAATTTCGCAGGATATTGAATGGGTCCTTGGCCTTTTCCCACGGCTGGCGGAACGGCGCAACAACCTTGCAGGAACGCTTTCGGGCGGTGAACAGCAGATGCTCGCGTTCGGCCGGGCGCTCATGGCAAAGCCGAAGCTCCTTCTTCTCGACGAGCCGTCGACAGGTCTTGCACCCCTGATAATACGGGAAATCTATACGGTTATCGAGCAACTGAAACACGAAGGCAGAACCATTCTCCTCGTCGAGCAGAATGCGAAACTGGCCCTCAAGGTATCCGACAGGGGATATGTACTCGAAACCGGGAAAATGGTGTTATCGGGAACATCGAAGGAACTTGAGCAGAGCCAGGATATTCAGCGCGCTTATCTCGGCAGTTCCGTAGACGGTTTCCTGGGATCGTGATGACGATTGAACGATGATGGAATGAATTCTGCGGGCATTCGGCATTTGAACGTGAACATCAGCACGGAAAACCTGTTATAAGCATTAAAATAAGGGAAAAAGCACAAAAAAAGGAACGGGAATCGGGAAGCACCATCGGTGCAGAAACCCTGGCATGTAAAAAACCTCGGAACAAATAAACATTTTTTCTGCCGGTTGAAGATTCCGTCTCCTTTCTCTGTTTTCTTACAAGCATATACTGCCCGTTACCGCGGTCCAGCATGGAGGTCAATATGGGTGTCTGGAATAAAAATATGGAGATGATCGGCCGGGATGATCTCGATCAGATTAAAATGGAGCGGTTACAGGCCGCGCTGAACCGCGCCATAAACAATGTACCGTTTTACCATGATCTTTTTGAAAAAAACGGCGTTGTTCCCGAAAACGTGCGAAACATCAAAGACCTGGGGAAAATACCGTTTACGACACGGGACGACCTCGTCGAACACCAGCCATACGGTTTTTTTGCTGTTCCGCTCCGTGATGTTCGTCGAATTCATTCTTCATCAGGAACAACGGGACGGCCCGTTGTCGTCGGGTATACCCGTAACGACCGTGACCACTGGGCCGAACTCCT
Organism: bacterium; assembly: GCA_021372535.1. Taxonomy (NCBI): domain Bacteria; species bacterium. Next base: position 5,573 of record JAJFUH010000046.1, on the reverse strand, counting down.
TGCCCGTATTCTCTGCGCAATCGGGATCGATTCGAACGATATTGTGCAGGTTTCATTCGCCTATGGCCTGTTTTCGGGAGGATTCGGACTCGATATGGGGGCTGAGCACATGGGGGCAACGGTGATCCCCGTATCCATAGGAGATGTGGAGCAGCAGATACGGATCATGAGGGATTATCACACGACGTGTCTTTTCTCGACGCCGTCATACGCCATGCAGATCAGCTATTTTATAAAGAAGAAAGGTATCGAAAAACACGAACTGACCCTCAGGAAAGGGCTGTTCGGCGCAGAACCGTGGAGCGAGGATGTGCGGTCACAGATCGAGAAATCGCTCGGTATCGAGGCTTACGATATCTACGGAATCAGCGAACTCATGGGTCCGGGAGTAGCCGGCGAATGTGAATACAAGGACGGCCTCCATGTATGGGAAGACCACTTTATCGCTGAAATTATCGATCCCGAAACAGGCAGCATCCTTGGTCCTCATGAAGAAGGCGAGCTTGTGCTTACGACACTCACCCGCGAATCAATGCCGCTTATCCGCTACAGGACCGGCGACATAACATCCATAAGTCCCGAACCGTGCCGGTGTGGCCGGCCTCATGAACGGCTTGGACGAATCCGGAGCCGCAAAACCGACCTTATCATTATTCGCGGTGTCAATATTTACGTTCGCGACATCGAAGAGTTGCTCAACAGGCTGTTTGAATTCCCGGTGCGATACCAGCTTGTCGTTTCGCGCGATGACCAGGGAGACAACCTTGAAATCCTTATCGAGGTGACCGATAGACTGTTCGGCGATGAAATGAGGAAATACGGACACATGGAATCCACCATCAGACACGTCCTTACGAGCAGGCTTTCGTTCGAACCAGCCGTAAGGTTCGTCGAACCAAGCCATTTCCCGCGGCCCGGAGAAAAATATCCCCGGACAGTCGATTTACGCAATGCCAATCGATAGCGGATACCGGCAGGAATAACCGGGATAATCGCCGGATATGGGACAGATTATATATAAATTGTGTCAGATACACGTTTACGTGAATATTAACGGGATTCCATAAGCGGAGAAGAATCTTGCGAAAACGCTTTTTTGAATATATTATAAACAAAAGGCATCATACGTTTTAAAATTGAAAACACCGGTATAACCATGGAAGAAGCGATTAAAAGAGTTCTCGCGGTGATTCTTGGCGGAGGCCGTGGATCGAGACTTCAGCCGTTGACCAAACTCAGGGCAAAACCCGCAGTCCCCATTGCGGGCAAATTCAGGCTGATCGATATCCCGATATCGAACTGCATCAACTCTCATTTGATGCATATTTACATCCTTACCCAGTTCAATTCGGTATCGCTGCACCGTCATATCTACCAGACATACAAATTCGACTCGTTTTCGACCGGTTTCATCGAGATTCTTGCCGCTCAGCAGACCATGTCGAGCGAACAATGGTACCAGGGCACGGCGGATGCGGTACGTCAGCAGTTTCCCCATCTCCGTGCACGGGATATGGATTATTTTCTCATCCTTTCGGGCGATCATCTGTACCAGATGGATTACAACAAGTTCGTTGACTTTCACCGTGATACGGGTGCGGATGTTACTGTTGCCGTAAAGCCAGTCGCCGCGGACAATGCGAGCGATTTCGGAATTCTGAAGACAGACCGTAATGATCGTATCGTCGATTTCAGAGAAAAACCGTCCCCGGAGGAGCTTAACGGCCTGGAATCGGATACCGATGCCGCTAAACCGTACCTCGCTTCAATGGGAATCTACGTGTTCAACCGCGGAGTTCTCGTACGGCTGCTTACCGGTGAAAAAGGCGATGATTTCGGCCGCCATATCATACCGTACGCCATAAAGCATCTTAATGTAAAGGCCTACAAATTCAACGGATACTGGGAAGATATCGGAACCATCAAGAGCTTTTTCCATGCAAATCTTGCCCTCACCGACCAGTTCCCGGCCTTCGATCTGTACCGGAGGGATCACCCAATATACACGAGGCCGCGATATCTCCCCGCAAGCAAGCTGCTCGGGTGCAGGATATCCAATTCGAGCATCTGCGAAGGCTGCATTATCGAAGAAAGTATTATCGATCGCTCGGTTATCGGTATCCGGTCAAAAATCAGCCCGGGCGTACGATTGAAAAATGTTATCATGATGGGAGCGGACAGTTACCAGTCACTCCAGGAAATCGACGAGGATCAGATGGCAGGCTCGCCGATGATCGGGATAGGAAGAAACACGGTCATAGAGAATGCAATAATCGACAAAAACGCCCGTATCGGTGAAAACGTGACCCTCGTGAACAAGGATCATGTTGCCGAGCATGCGTGCCCGTATTTTGAAGTAAGGGAAGGGATTATAGTGGTTTATAAAAACGCCATTATCCCTTCGGGTACCACCTTCTGATTCCGTGCGAATTCACGGAATCATCAGGAAAAGGCTGGTCGCAACCTTTCACTGATTTGTCCTTGACTTGATGGTGGTTTCTTAACTATTATGTTATAATACCTTACGATAATCAGTGCTCTATTATATACGTATACAGTGAAATCCACCTTATAATTATCGTGAGATTTCGAAAACAGCACAAGGATACCTTATGACCCAGACAAAAAAACTGTTAACCGGAGATGAGGCCGTTGCACGGGGAGCATGGGAAGCCGGTGTGAAGGTTGCCGCAGCTTATCCCGGTACTCCATCAACGGAGATACTTGAAAATATAGCTCATTATGATGAAATCTATGCCGAATGGTCACCAAACGAGAAGGTTGCTCTCGAAGTTGCCGGTAATGCCGCCATTGCGGGAGTGAGAGCAATCGCATCGATGAAACATGTGGGGCTGAACGTTGCCGCGGACCCGCTCATGACACTCTCGTATACAGGTATCGGCCGCGGTTTGGTCATTGTAAGCGCGGATGATCCGGGAATGCATTCATCACAGAACGAGCAGGATAACCGTTATTACGCAAAATTCGCAAAAATCCCCATGCTTGAGCCAGCCGACAGCCAGGAAGCCCTGGACATGACCATGGAAGCTTTCGAGATTTCGGAGACGTTCGATACTCCAGTGCTCATCGTTCTCACCACACGGGTCTGTCACGGGAAAAGCCCGGTAATCATCGGCGAGCGCACAGAGGTTGAGACGAAACCGTTCATCCGCACAACGGCGAAATACGTCATGGTTCCCGGTCATGCCCGTAAACGCCATGTGATTGTAGAGGAGCGGTCGATAAAACTCAGCGAGCTGTCGGAAAAAATCAGGTTTAACCGTATCATTCGGGGAAAGGGAGAAATCGGCATTATCACATCGGGTGTAGCATCCCAGTATGCGATGGAAGTCATGCCCGACGCCGATTTCCTGCTTCTGGGCATGACATGGCCTCTGCCGGAAAATCTCATCAGGACATTCGCGGCGAGTGTAAAAAAACTTTTTGTTGTCGAAGAGCTCGAACCCTATCTTGAAGAACATATCAGGCAGCTTGGTATCGAGGTGACCGGCAAGGAGGTTTTCCCACGGTGCGATGAGCTGAATCCGGAGCTGGTCAGGCAGGGATTGACCGGTGAAAAACCATCGCCGTCACGGATTCCGGCAGATATTCCCATCCCCGTGAGACCTCCCGTTCTCTGTCCGGGATGTCCTCACCGCGGTTTCTTCCATATCGTAAACAAGAATAAGCTCTACGTAACAGGCGATATCGGCTGTTACACCCTGAGCGTCCTGCCGCCTCTCAAGGCCATGGACACCTGCATCTGTATGGGCGCATCCATCAGCGGAGCGATAGGATTCTCAAAAGCGTTCGAGGATCAACCGGGTAAAAGAGTCATAGCTGTGCTCGGAGATTCGACATTCATGCATTCCGGCCTTACCGGGCTCATGGATACCGTGTACAATAAATCGAAGGTTATCACCTGTGTGCTCGATAACCGGACGACCGCCATGACCGGCCATCAGGAGCATCCGGGCACCGGATTCACGATCAAGGGCGAACCGACCCATGCGGTCGATATCGCCGAAGTCGCACGGGCGCTTGGTGTCAGGCATGTCCATGTCGTCGATCCCTACAACCTCGAAGAAACCGACAAGGCAGTAAAGGCCTGCATGGAGCTCGATGAGCCTTCGGTCATCGTGGCAAAAAGAGCCTGCGCCCTTAAATGCAGGAATCAGGATTTTGCCCTTTCCGTGGTCAACCAGGCCCAATGTAAAAAATGCGGCGCCTGTCTTAAAATCGGGTGTCCGGCTATTGTCAAAAAGGGCGATGTAATCATGGTTGACAAAGGAATGTGTTATGGCTGCGGCATCTGCAGGCAGGTTTGTCCGTTTGGAGCGATCGAGGCGATAGAATAACAGCGCTTTTCCATGCATGTGCTGAACAGCCCGGAGAATATGGAACAATAAGATAGACGGAGACAGGAATGAGTAAAGAAACAATCAATGTCATTATGGTCGGAGTCGGCGGTCAGGGAATTATCCTCGCTTCCGAGGTTCTCAGCGAAGCAGCCCTCCGCGCCGGTTACGATATCCGCAAGAGCGAAGTCCATGGCATGGCCCAGCGCGGGGGCAGTGTATCGAGCCATGTGCGCTTCGGTAAAACGGTCCGGTCGCCGCTTATCGAGAACGGTCAGGCGGATATCATGCTCGCTTTCGAAAAGGTCGAGGGCCTGCGCGCGTCCGACATGCTCAGGAACAATGCGACCATTATCCTCAACGATGCGGAAATTGTACCCACTACGGTTTCTCTGGGCATGGGAGAATACCCGGATAACGTTACGGACTCTCTTCGCGGCATGGGATTCAGAATCGTTCCGGTCAATGCCGATCATCTGGCGGAACAGGCAGGCACGGTAAAAGCGGCTAATGTCGTCCTGCTGGCCTCTCTTGCCTCGTTTCTTGATATCGATAAAGAGGTATGGATAGACGTTATCAAGAGCAGGGTACCTCAAAAATATCTCGATATTAATCTGAAAGCGTTTGCATTGGGTTATGAAGCTTCGTGCGCATAAGGTTTTGGTAATACATGAATTCATCATTCTGAAGCGCGGTTGACCAGGATAAAGGAGGGAGGGATACAATCTATGATATGGAATGAAAAGTATGAGTGCATGTCCATCGAAGAACGTAAAAAACTCCAACTCGAACGTCTCAAGTTCATTCTCGGTTATGCGTACGAGCGAATTCCTTTTTATAAACAGTCATTTGACAAGCAGGGGATCAAACCATCCGATCTGAAACAGCTCTCGGACCTTTCGAAATTCCCGACTGTCACGAAAATAGATTTACGCGACAATTATCCCTTCGGCCTGTTTGCCCAGCCGCTCGAAAACATTCAGCGTCTCCATGCATCGTCCGGAACAACGGGAAAACCGATCGTTGCAGGTTATACCAGAAACGATATCGACACGTGGGCCGAGGTTATAGCCCGGACGCTCGCCTGCGGGGACTGCGGTAAAAAGGACGTTGTACAGAATGCTTACGGTTATGGCCTCTTTACCGGCGGTCTCGGTATTCATTACGGCGCCGAAAAGATCGGTGCGACTGTCATCCCCATCTCGGGTGGAAACA
>JAJFUH010000045.1 GCA_021372535.1 bacterium | reverse complement strand
CCGCGATGTTCTGGAGGGGGGCAGATCATCAGCCTTGACGGTAAACGACCGGGTCGATTGCGGGATGTGATTGTTGTAGATATCCGTCGCGTTAACCGTGGCAATGAGCGCTTCACCGAATATATACCCGTTTGTGGGAGTAAATGTGTATCGTCTGTCCGACCATGCCCATGTACCGGTTACCGTACCGCTCTTGGTTCCCGCAATAACAATGTTTACCGTTGAAAGATTGATGGTGCTGTTGAAGATGAACGTTATGGGATCGTTTCGCCCCATCAGATTGATACCATGTGGTACGGTTACGTCATAAAATGTCAGCGCCAGTTGTGGCCCTGTCGAGTAGGACCATTCGTAGACAGACCGGTTACTGTATTTATCGCAGGGACTCACGCGTACGGTAACCGTTTCGTTTTGCTGAAATGTCGTTTGTGGTATAAGCGTCAGCGTGCTGTCAGCCCACGTTTTGTAAACGTTTATGGGATTTCGCTTATCGCTTCGCAGCGAAACGGTCGTTGAATCACGGATAACATCGCTTGTGAAGTATAATAACATATTCGTGTTTATCGGAATATTTACTGTATACGGAAGCGGTGAGTGAGTTTTTATCGACGGCGGGATTTCATCCTGTTTGACCGTGAAGATGACTGTCGTTTCGGGAATTGAATTGTTATTGATGTCCGTCGCATTGACAACGAGCGTCAACCGCCAGCCGAGAGGATATCCTGAAGTGGGTCTGAAAATATAATATGTATCGAACCACTCCCATGTTCCGGAAATATCTTCATTCAGGCTTCCCTTGAGCGATGTAGTGACTCGGGATTTATCGACATCGACCGGGAAAACCAGCGTAATGGGGTCTTGTGTTCCGATCATGGTTATATTTCCGCCCGGTACTTTAACGCCGAAATAGGGCGGGGTAGTATCGCCCCTGATGTAAAATGACCAGGAATATGCCTGTCGGTTTGCATATGAATCGCCGGCATTCACGTTGACGGTAATGACATCGTTCAGCAGGTATGACAGATTGTACAGAGTCAGTGTATAATCAGTCCATGAACCTGAAAAAGTTTTATAACCCTGTGATGGACTTGTCACCGTTACATATGTGGAATCCCTGTTGATATCCCCGCTGAACTGTATGACTATATTCGCCGTCGGGCTGACATTCAGTTCGTTCGGTGCTGGTGAATGGCTTAAAATCGATGGTGGTATCTCATCGGGTTTTACGGTAAATGTATTGGTGGTCGATATTGAGTTTTTATGAACATCGTCTCCCTTGACCGTAAGAATAATCGTTTCACCCGGTACATAATTCCGGGAGGGATTGAATGTGTAGAGCGTGTCGTTCCATGCCCACGCTCCCTGTATGGTTCCGGAAACGCTGCCGTTCAGTGTTGTCTCGACAGTCGATTTGTCGATATCGCGCGGGAAAATAAGCTGTATGTAAGCGTTTTTGGGTAAGTGTTGGGGAACACCGGGTAACCGGAGCGTATAATTGGGCGGAGTGATTTCCGGCCTGACCGTAAACGTCCATATCGAGTCGGCCCGGTCACCGTACATATCCCCGGCGCTTATAGCCGCCGTTATTGTCTCGTTGAGATGAAACAGATTGTTGTTTGAGAGCGTCAGGGTGGTGTCTGTCCATGATTTTGTCATGGCGATAACACGCTGACTTGCACCTCTGATATCGAATCGTGTTGAATCGGGTTTTACATCGCTGCTGAATTTGACAACGATTGGCGCATTCGGATGGACATTGGTTTCCTGCTTTTCCGGTGAATGAGATATAAACCGGGGAGGAATTTCATCGGTTTTAACGGTGAATGTATATACTTTCGGCGTAATTGCTTCATTATCGATATTTTTACCGGTTGCGGTGACCGTTATCTGACTTCCGGACGGAAGAGGATTAGTCGGCGTGAACAATGCCGAATTGACGGCCCATGAAAAAGAACCGTTGACAACTCCTGTCAGGCTTGAAACGACGCTGACGTCGAGTTCGGATAAGTCCGAATTTAAATAGAGCTTGATACTGCTGTTCTTGCTGGCATATGTCCCGTATGCGGGGATGGTGTTTATCACCGATGTGGCCGCAAATCCCCTTATCAGATAAACTTCGCCGGCATCCACTCTATCGAGGGGGTCTGAGTTCTGGACTCCGACAATCAGGTCTTTGACACCGTCGTGGTCAACGTCTCCCGTACAGAGCGCGATACCTGAATTATCCTGAATATTGGCGCCGGAGATAGCAGTGGTTCCGGCGGGTGTTCCATTGAAATCGATAGTTCCCCTTGATTGAAAGGTCGCGCTGCCGTAAATCACGTATGTACTGCCTGCGTTATAACGGTCGAGGGGACTTGCGAGAGGTGCGCCGACAATGAGCTCATCATAACCATCTCCGTTGAGATCGCCGGCTGCTACCGCAAGGCCGAGGAGGTCGGATGATAGTTTACCAAAGACTTTAACTTTATCGGTTACCGTATTGAGGAAAAAAGCGCCTGTGTTATGAAAATTCGCATTACCGAAAATGACGTTGACAGAGTTGGCGCCGGGCGCTCCCATGATAACGTCCTTATATGAATCCCCGTTCATATTACCCGTAGCCACCGTCGCTCCGGAGTGGTCGTTATCGTATTCCCCGAATATTCTTACAAGTCCGAGTGGAGCCTGGAGTATGTCTATCACCGTACACGTATCGATATCAGCCGAGCCGTGGATAATATAGGTCCCGCCTTTTCCGCCATAGGAACCGTATGCGCCCATGATGACTTCCTCGTACCCATCGCCGTTCATGTCCCCCGAAGTCACCGAATAACCGAGCATATCGCCTGACATTTCACCGTAGATTTTCGCGGTTCCCGCTGGCTGCGGTGTGGCATGAAGATCTATTATTCCCCTCGCATAAAACGTCGAGGAACCGAAAAAAACATACGTAATACCGGCGTTGGTTCTATCGTTCGGATCGGCGTTGGATGCTCCGATTATAATGTCATCGTAAATGTCTTCGTTAATTCTACCGGTGGATACCGAAAATCCCAGATTATCCTCGATGTTGTTTCCGTATATTCTTACAACACCCAATGGACTGGAGTTCAAGTCTATTTGCTGGAGATTCTTCATGGCTGAATTGCCGAAAATCACGTAGACTTCCCCGGCATTTGTCCTTCCGCCGGGGTCTGCTTTATATGCGCCGATAATGATATCGTCGTATGCATCGCCGTTTATATTGCCGACCGCGACGGAATAACCCGACCAGTCAAGCGTATGATTCCCGAAAATCTTCAGTAAACCTGTCGGAGAGGTGTTCATGTCTATCGGAGAAGTGTTGAACGTTGTCGAACTGCCGAACCGGACATATGTCGTACCCCGTCCTCCGAGCGCGGTATATGATCCCATGACGATATCGTTATATCCATCGCCGTTTATGTCTCCCGCTGCAACCGAGTAACCGGTTTTATTATCCGCGTTTGTTCCGAAATACCGGACAGTCTGTGCATTCTGGGGATTACGGAGATCGATTTCGGATGCAAACCGTGCTCCATAAGCCAGTGAGCTTACTCCGCACAACAGTGTAAAGAACACACATTTCAGTATCAGTTTTTGCATTTTCACTGTATCACTCTCATGAAATCAAGACCATTTTTCGACACAGTCTCGTTGGAAATTGTCCTGAAAAGTGTTTTCAGAGAATCAACCTCAACCGTTCCCTCACGGAGAGGATTGACGGTCAGGGTGCCGATATTGATCAATGAACCTGAAATACCCCGTGTTTCACCGGCAAACCCGATATCGATAATGATACGTTCGTTTTTTCCTGAATCGTATATGGATATTACATCGCCATCGAGAGTGAGCGCTTCGTTCGGAACAAACGACCCGAAGAGAACGCATTTGTTTCTGGGGATCAATTCCAGGTGAACCGCCATGATTTCACTTACATCGGCGAGATATATGGTAACTGTCGATTCATGTTCGATTTTCCGGGGGCTGAATACAATACCGGGTCCTTGTACGGCATCCACCGTAAACCTGCGCGTAACTGGTATGCTCGATATGGTGAGCGAGTCGTTGAGCGCCGTGAGAACAAAGACATGTTCGGATTCGTCGAGGTCGGTCAGTGTAACCGATGTCTCAGTCAGAACACCTGAAGTATCGGCATCGATGGTATACTGGAAAAATACCGCCGTATCATTGCCTTCCCATGAGACTGTAATATCACGGACGGTAAATATTTCCCCATTGACGACGCTGACTGTTTTGATTGAGGGTTTTGACGGTATTTTTTCCTGATATGAAAAAATACAGCCCGAAAGCATGAGAACAGAGAGACAGAGAGCCCGGATGATAACTGTTCCCGCGTAAGTATAATTCTTCATATGTTTTTTAAATACAGAGCATTTCATCGTTTTAAACATAGAAAGCACGATCATGATAAATGGTTTGGTGGATATCGGTGAACCATATTTATTTGCCGGTGCAACCCGGCATAATATCAGTGAACATCAAGTAATATAGCAACAATTATGCCATGAAAAAACCAAAACTTGATGACGCCCGCTCTGCCGGAACAGTGAATATCTTACAGGTTATGATCAGAACATTTCTCCGGCGCAAACAGGAAAAAAATGCACTCCGTAACGGGCAAACCATTCTCTTCAGTACCGGAATAATTTTTATAACAATATAAATAACAAAATATTATATTCAATTTAATACAGATGCCGGGTACAGTATGTTTTTTTTCTCCCGCTCTTTTTTCTGAAAAAGATACTGCATCTCTCGATATATTGTATCGAATAGCGATGTCATATATTACGAAGTACGTGATTGCTTCCATGCTTAACTGCGTGTTCATTTTCGATCACCGGGAATATTTTTCCCATATGTTTTACTGCTCTCGTATGGTAAAATAACAATAATTCCCTGTGTATGAAGTGATTTGCATTACAATAGCGTATGTACGATACACAAGAGAATTTAACACATTCGGGGAGGGAATCGGGTGATGTAAATTGAAAGTAAAAAAAGTGCATATATCGTGAGGCCCCGCATTGAGATACGGGACTGCTGCCGGAAAGTCCCGTTCGGAACTCAGTTGAGCGGAGTATTGCCGTGGAGTGAGATGTCCGAAGTGTCCTTGAAATTTTCGGTATCGGAACTTCCTGACCTGTTCACTAAAATGTAGCGGATCGCGGATTTTCGCGGATTTGTTTTTTAAAAATGTGAATGATTTTTTTAGTGTCTAATAATAGCATATATAATGTGGTATATCTATTTGTGTTTTGATGTCTTTATGATAAATTTTCTCTCATGAATAACCCGGGACAGATTCACGATTGTCCGGAAATACCGTCATTTTTCATCCGTTTTAAGCTCATCAATGGCGACGAGAGGCTGCCCCTTTTCCACTTTTGCGCCGTTTTTTTCGAGCATCCTGATTATTTTACAGTCGGCGGGAGCCTTGATTTCGTTTATGAGCTTCATCGCTTCCACGATACATACGGTTACACCGGCCTTTACCGAATCGCCGGGATTTACGAACGGCGGCTTCCCGGGTGCGGGAGACGAATAAAACTGTCCGACAAGCGGAGAATTGATCGTGGTGAATGCGGATTCATCATCCGGGGCAGGGTTTTCGTGTTCCGGGACAGCCGCAGCCGGAGACTGGATGCCGGGAGAACCTGTTTCTGCAGAAAGCGGCATTTCATCGGAGGGTTTACCGGAAGTATCAGACTTGAGAACGATACTTTCCTCGTTTTTTCTGATGACCAGTTCTTTTATTCCGAGCAGATTGACCGTTTTCAATATCTCATTGATACCGCTGTAATCCTCATGGGAGAGAAATGTCGCTCCCGTACCGACTTTAACATACTGCGGCGGCATGGGAGGAGCAGCGGTTTCAGGTGTTTTCGTAAATTCCTCACGGACTTTGAGTTCAAGATCGGCGGGTGTTTCCGGCCGTTCTTTCGGCGGAAGGCTTCTCCATCTGAAATATTCGAGCGCAGGTTCCGGGAAGAGACAATATGAAATGATATCTTCTTCATGTTCGATAAGCCGGGAATCAAGATTTTCGATAGCAGTGGGGAGCATCGGCGGAATATCGTCCGCGGGACGGTGTGTTATCGGTTTTTCTGTGCCAAGTATTTTTTTGATGAATTTTGGATCGATAGGCGCCGGGGGTCTACCATAAAGTCCTCTGAGGTAGTTTTTGATTTCATTCGGTATAATCTTGTACCGTTCGCCGGAAAGGATGTTGAGGACTGCCTGTGTGCCGACTATCTGGCTTGTGGGGGTGACGAGGGGTGGGTAACCAAGATCGGCGCGAACCTGCGGAACTTCTGCGAGCACCTCGTTAAGTCTGTCGAGAGCTTTCTGCTGATCGAGCTGCGATCTGAGATTCGAAATCATCCCTCCGGGAATCTGGTGGATGAGAATATCAGGGTCGATGATCGAGGCCGGTTGATGTCCGGGCCGCATTTTCGGCGCCAGATTCTCGAAGAAACGTGAAATTTCACGTAACGCCCCGAGATCAATTTTGGTATCATAATCGGTTTCGCTGAAAATACTTACCATGGTTTCCACGGGTGGCTGTGAGGAAAAACCTGCCATGGGCGAAATCGCGCAGTCGATAGCACCGGCTCCCGCACGGACGCCCTCGACATAGGTTGCCGTTGCCATGCCGCTTGAAAGATGGCAGTGAAGCTGTATCGGGACATTGATCTCCTTTGTCAGCGCCGTAACGAGTTTCTCGGCGGCGATAGGAGAGAGCATTCCCGCCATATCCTTGATACAGAGGGTGTCGATTCCGAGCTCGACCTGATCCCGTGCGGCTTTTACATAGTTTTCTATGGTATGAAAAGGACTGATTGTGTAGGAAAGTGTTCCCTGGGCATGACCGCCATACCGTTTTATGGCTTTTATGGCGTATTCGAGATTCCGTGTGTCGTTGAGTGCATCGAATACTCTGAAAATATCGATTCCATTATGACAGGCAAGGGCGATAAAACGATCGAGAAGATCATCGGCGTAGTTTTTATATCCGACTATATTCTGCCCCCGCAAAAGCATCTGGAGCGGGGTGTGCCTTGACCGCGACTTGATCATTCTCAGACGTTCCCACGGGTTTTCACGCAGGAACCGCAGGCAGACATCGAATGTGGCGCCGCCCCACATTTCCAGCGAGTAGTATCCCACCGAGTCGATGCGATCGATGATTTCCATGATATCTTTCGTTCTCAGCCTGGTTGCCCAGAGAGACTGGTGGGCGTCGCGAAGAGTCGTATCGGTTATTCTAAGTTGAATGGTCTGTTTTCTGGCTTTTCCGGCGATAGTATGTTTTTCTTGTGTCATGATCGTAGAATCCCGGTTTCATTTAACGGTGAATCACATGATGGTATCTGTCAGATTTCCATGTATAATAATAATTCCTTTATGCTTATGAAACAAGCATTCTTTTCACTTGGATAGTTCGTACACATACAATGATAAGCAGAAAACGGGAAAAAAATGGTAAACCCTGAACTGATATTCCGATTCGGTATCAATACCATGAAATCGGTCGACTATTTGAATCATCGTCTGTAATTGCCCATGGATGAACCGAGTTTTCATCTTGCTTTTCAACAGGTTCAATGAATTTCCGGATTCTTTTCTCCGTGTTCTCCGTATTTCCGTGGTGACAACCTTTTTTATACTCATCTGCATTTCAAGCGGGACAGCAGGAAAATGAAATACTCCTTGCATGTGAATCGACGGCACCGCATTATTACTGACACAATCGTGCCATGTTATAAGAATACCGGAGCCGGATATGGATGATACCATTAAAAAATATTATGATTTACTCGGCCTCGATTACGGAGCTGGCGAAGAAGAAATAAAACAGGCGTATACGGATATGGTCAAAATATGGCACCCGGACCGGTTCAATCATGACCCGCGACTCCAGAACAAGGTACAGGATAAACTGAAAGATATTATCAATGCATACGAAGAACTGATGTCCTTCAGGAAAAAATACGACCAGTGGAAAGTATCGTCCGACAAACCGTCTTCCCCTGAGCACTCTGAGAAAACCGAAACCGAAAAATCCCGCGACCAGTCCGAAAGAATAAAGTCCGCGTTTAAAAAACCCATGTCTCCCGCGGAAATCGATAAAGCCCGTGCCGCCCTGCTCATGATGCTGTTCGGTGATAAGAAGAAGTGATTCACGGTGAAGGGGGCTAAACTTGATGAATATATTCGGGGTGAATCAATGTTGAAAATTTTGAATATTCATAAACTTGACAGGGGGAATCAGAACTGTCCGGTAAAATACTGAGTGCCTTGTGGTTGCAGCAGAACATGAAAGTTGCCACCGTCATTCATGAAAACTCACCCCGCGCATATGACCCGGATAAAATGGATGTTATCGGGTACTTTCCCTCTCTTGGATCATGAGAGGGGATTGAGGGGTGAGTTCCGGTGGAGCAAAGGAGTAACAAACATATTAAAAATATTCCACATGCCAGTAAAAGCTCTATTTACATGATATTTAGGACTTTAATCAAAAGAATTCCTCGGACTTAAGTCCGGGGTTATATTGTCGGGATGAGCGAGCACATCCTGAAAAAACATAACAAGAATCTCCTGTTATATCACATAGTCTGTCCGGCGAAATACAGGAGAGCAGTATTTACCTCAGCCGTAGAGGAAACGCTAAAAACCACGTGCATTGGTATAAGCGAACGGTACGAAATACATTTTGTGGAGATTGGAACTGATGAAGATCATGTTCATTTTCTTGTACAAAGTGTACCGACCATTGCGCCATCCAGTATTGTGAAAATAGTAAAAGGGACGACGGCACGAGAAATATATAACAACCATCCCGAGGTGAAAAAGAAGCTCTGGGGTGGTCACATCTGGACTGCGGGATATTATATCAATACCGTTGGTGCCTATGCGAACGAAGAAGTGATCCGCGCATATGTTGAGAAACAGGGCAAAGAGTACAAAAAGATATATGACGCGCAACTTTCATTCCTTGATGGCTTGGTTTGACCACGGTTTGATACCCCGGACTTCAGTCCGGGGTAGTTCATTACAATTTTAACCGGACACTACCAAGGGGGCTGTCGGTTTAATGGAAACGGATAATAGAATACACACACTCATCGGCAGAGTCGGCATGGCCGCATTTGCCTTCTCGGCCGTACTTATCCTTGCCTGCGGAGCCTCGAACGAGGTTTCCGTCGGTATCTCGTTGAAGCCTGATAAACGCAGGATTGTAACAGTAAAAAAAATGATCGTAACCGACTCCCGGGTAGTCCGGGGATTCCGCGGAACAACGGTAGACGGCACTTTGAAGAGCTACGACTTCCGGGGATACTTCAGCGAGTATCCCGATTCCCTGAGCGAGGGATTCGACGCCAGTTCCGGGGTCGATTACGACTTCAACGATAACGACGGTCTCCATATTGCGCTGAAGAACGATTCGCGCTTCAACACAGTCGTCATCCGCGGAGGAGCATCAACCCGCATGTATGCCGCAGCCAACTCGCTCACCGAACCATCGGCGGCGCAGCCGGTCTGTACCTTTGCCGGTACGGATGATGTTGAGACCGTCCATTTCAGAAATCCCGTGCGGACCAGCGCTGTCGATTTCTTCAATGTAAAGAATGGGACGATAGCAGACCTCGCCTTTTTCATGGTGGAATCCGGGAATAAGCAGGCAGGAACGGAACGGTGGGCGCCCACCACAGGAAACCCTGTCCTGACAGAGCCCGGCACCAAGTTCGCCCCGGAGAGTGTGAAGCGGGCAATCGAAAGTCTCGGTGACGGGGGAGATTGCACGGTTGTTTCCCTCGAACGATCGGATTCGGCGGGGACGCCGGTCGATCTCACCGGAGGACGCGCGGTTCACTTTGTGACGCCCCCGTTCAATGCCGATGCAGGTCTCGAAGCAGTGGAACTCTCGATGGATGTCTCCGGCGTGAGCGACGGTTTCACATGCACCGCGGTGGTTCACGATCCCCTCGATCCGGCGCTCGATCTCCTCTGGTACAGGTTCGACGGTGTCAAGGCGGGGACCTACCGTCTCGCGCTCGATTTTCCCGATCAGGTGCTTCTGGCCGGTACACAAGTGTGGGTGACGCTCACTTTTAACAAGAACTGCCGCGTTTCCGGACCCGACGGGGGCGCGCCGGAATTCGGCTTCAGGCTCGTTCCGCGGGAGGAAGCCCTGCCCGAGGCGGTCGAGCATCGCAAATTTCTGTTGAAGACACTGTTCGCCCTCCTGTCGGAGTGCAGGCCATGGGGCAGCTATAATAACCAGACACGCGACGAGTATTACTCGATGAACATCTATGCGGCGCTCTGCCCGGAACTGTTCATGACTATCGACCGGTGCCATACACTCGCCCCCGATGACGGCATGGTCAGGCAGTACCGCGAATGGGTTTTCGTCAGGCATCTCGAAAGCCTTTCCGATACCGGAACTCCGCCTGCACCGCCCCCGGGAGTACCGGCATGGGCATGGTATCCTCGGCAGGCATGGCTCGAGACGAGGCGAATCGCGCAGTGGTGGTTCGACAATCGCTTCGTGCAAACCGGCGAGTTTGGCGGAAAGGTGGGCGATGACACCGACATGTACCAGCAGTTCGCGGATCTTCCCTTCCTCGAAGACGGTGGAGTCGGCGCACAGGTCCTGGATGGCGGGGCACGTCTTGCGGAACTGGTTGATAAGAAACACATCCGGGACGGCATCAACCTCCTCATGTGTGATACGCTCCATGCATACGAAGAAGGCCTCAATCACACAGCCATCATGGCGCGGTGGTTTTATGGCGATCCGATCTATCTCGAACGGTGCATGGTCTCCGCGCGCAACATGGAAAAGCTGACTATTGTGACCAGGGACGGGCGCCGTCATTTCCGCGACCGCCGGGACATGGGTTACGATGACCTGACCTTGCCACACGAACCGGCGATTGACGGTCACGCTACGTCGCTCATGTGGCATACGACACTTCAGTTAGCAGATTACAACAGGAATCCTCTTGCGCTTAAAACTGTCCGCGAGTGGGCGGATTCCTGGCTCCGTTTCATGAAGCCGGGTCAGTGGGCAACCGACATCGAGGTCTCCACCGGTAAAGTGCTGGCATCGTCGAAGGACAGGCCGCTCGAGGGTGGATACCGGACACAGGCGACCGCATTCTCGTGGCTTTATGGTCTCACCGGTCAGGTAAAGTACCTCGAACCGTTCATGTACTACTACCGTCGCGGTGAAGCGCCCGGATCGGCCGGAGATTTCATTGACGACGCCTATTCTCTCGGTCTTCTGAAATCGCTTCCTTCTGCCACGGTGGACAAGCTGGCGGACAGGAATCCCGGTCTTGCCATTTTTCGCACCGGTGATCCGTCCCGGCTCATCGAGTCGATAATCGGGAATCCCAGAAGTTCATCCGCAGTGATCGCGAATCTCTACGACGCTATTCGCTGGCCCGACATGTATACGTCCGCTGAGCAATTTGATGACCGCGTATTTACAAATATCTCGATCAACGTTTCTCAGAGCTACCTGGGCGGCTACTGTTATCGCAACAAGTTCAATCCGACGCTCGCGGTGAGCTGGTCTGGTTTCGGCACCGACTATGGCGCTCTTGTAACCGATAACAGAAAAGACGGGTTCGAGGTTCTCGTTTACAGCTATGCGGATGTCCCGATGAAGGGAAACATGCGCGTATGGAACCTTGAACACGGCCGATACCGGCTGACAGTGGGGCCCGATGCAGACGGCGACAAAGAGATGGACGCACCCGAACGCACGGAAATGCTGGAGTTGGCAAAGGCCGATACTATTTCCCTGACTATCAAGCCGAAAACGGTGACGGTCATCCGGGTTGAACAGGTCGGGAAGCTGGAGCCGATATTCACGCGGGCGGACCTTGCGATCGCCGCACGGGAAGTATCGGTCGAGGGAACATCGATTCGTGGAACTATCCACAACATCGGATCATCCGCCGTGGACAATGCAGTTGTCGCCGTTGTGGACGGAAAGGGAGAGGTTATTGCGAAACAATCTCTCGGACGACTCGACGCGCCGCTCGACCTCGTTCCCCGCACTGCGGATTTCAGCATCGATCTCCCACGCGCCCCCGAACAGGGGTGGAACCTGGTCCTCGATCCCGACCATGCGGTTCCTGAGATATATGAGGGGAATAATACGGTGAATTTAGGTTCGGAGACCGTAGTGGACTACAGGAAAGGTTGGAACTGAGCGGATAAAGTATCATGGATCGTGGATTAACGCAGATTTTAACGGATATACTCGGATTATGGCAGTATTGCAGATACGCTACATAAAAATATCACAGTAATCATTTTATCATGGGCATCAGCAACTGAGACAATCATTTTGAGAAAGATGAAAACCGGCTTGAATATTGGAGGCTGGTTGGAAATGCGGTTGGAAAGATTGAAGGCGATAAATAAAAAAGACTCAAGCATATGTGCCTAAGTCCCTGTTTATTTTATGGCGGGGCAGACGGGGCTCGAACCCGCGACCCACGGCGTGACAGGCCGTTACTCTAACCAAACTGAGCTACTACCCCTCCAAATTACAACTGCTTAAAAATACTCATTTTCTTTATGGGAGTCAATATAAAAGTGACACCCTTTTAAAAATCCGGGCCTATTGCAATGCTGAACATAGGTTTGGGATCGCTTTTCTCCTGTAAAATCTTCCATGCCGTATCGATTCTGAGGATTGCAAAACCTATATTGATCCTCATGCCGACTCCCCAGCACATCTTTATATCGTCGAGGGCAAAACTCCCGTCTCCGGTAATTCCACCCCCATGGAAACTGTCATTGAACTCGATCGATGAATCTTCTCCATCGCCGACCAGTTCCATTCTGCCCCAGGCCGATCCTACATCGGTAAAAAGAGCCCCGGTGATATTGCCGAGAGCCATCGGCATAGGCCAGCCGAGGGCCAGATAATCGATAAAAGGAAACCGGAACTCGCAATTGGCAAGAAAATAATGACGTCCGTATAATTCATAATACCGGTACGCTCTGAGCGGGAAGGGGAAGCGGGCAAAATAAAGGTCCTGACGGTTTTCGATATAGGGAGGAATGCTCGAAATACGGGCATTGAGCCAGTTGCTCGTCCCGCCCAAAAAGAACATTCTCGGAGTTTCGCCCATGCTTGTCCCACCGCTGATACGGGTCACGAATCCGTATCGCTGTTTGAAATGATAGTATTTACGGTAATCGGCCTCGATAGTAGTGTATGCGAGGTCGGAGCTCGAAAGGGAAGGCGAATATTCGACATTGAGCTTGTATCTCCTGCCGGCAGCCGGCCCGGTATAACTCCAGAGCGTATTGTCATTGACAAATTCGCTTTCAATGGTCATGGTTTTAACTCCATCGAGTTTTTCTTCTTCAGGAGGGAAATAATAACCATAGGGATCGTAATAATTGTATGTATTGTAATACGCGCTCCGTCGTATGGAAAGCATATTGAGCGCCAGATCGATCCGCGAGAATTTGCTGAATGGCCGTGACGCAATCAACGAACCGCCATAAACACTGTCGCTGAAAATATCCCAGTTTGACGATCGATAATATGTCTTGTAATGATAAGCGTTCACTCCCCAGTTTGTCTGCCTTTTCAGATAAAAATATGACAGGAAAATATCGCTTTCCTCGATAGAATAGAAGAGATTCCCTGCAACGTTGATACGGTGATTACCCATGATATCCGAGAGCGAAATCTGTCCCATGCCTCCGATGCCGTAAAAGGTGTTATAGCTCGCGAACGCGTTGAACATGTCGGGAGAAAACTTTATGGCATAGGGATGCTCCGGGGCTCGTTCTATCGCGATTTCCTGGCCCATCCCCTTATCGGTTAAAATGACGGTCGAGCTGTCCTCCACGGCTGACTGTGTTTCTTGGAGGGTTTCGCTGCGGTAAGCGGTCGGTGTAACGCTTTCCATCGTGAGTTCACGTTTCAGGGGGCGTTTTAATACATATATATCCCATCCGCCCTCTTTGAAACAGGTAAAGGCAATACGGGTGGCGTCCGGTGACCAGTTCGGCGCTGTCGATCCCGTGAGAAGATTCGTCAGCGGTTTTTCTGTCATGCTCTCGATGTCGATATTATAGATGTTCGTGATACCGTTCCGGTCGGACGAAAAAACGATGTTTTTATCATCCGGTGACCATGAGGGATCGGTGTCGTTATACGGGTTGGTCGTTATTCTCCGTATATTCGAGCCGTCGGCATCCATGATGAAGATGTCGTATGAATCGCTTATGTTGTTGAGCCGGAACTCATAGGGAGGATCGAAACGGTCGGATGAAAAAACGATTTTTGTTCCGTCGGAATTCCACCGCGGAGTCGATTCATCGAAAAAGTCATCGGTGAGACGGACAACGGCGCCGGTTTTTATCTCGACCGTAAAGATATCGAGCTTGCCGTTTTTTATGGCGCAAAAGAGTATCTTGCTGCCGTCCGGTGACCATGACGGCGAATAGACGGCATCCATGTCGAGCTTGATTTCACGGTCATATCCGCCATCCTCGACTTTTTTGATATGAATGGCGTCACGTTCTCCGGTTTTGGCGGCGAAAGAGACCATGGTGCCGTCCGGAGACCAGGTCAGTCCTCCGCGCAGCCAGTGCATCTCTTCGTAATCACCCGCTTTTTCGCCCTTGAGGATGGTCTTGATGATTTTCCCGTCCGCGGCCCGCATGAGCATGATCTCTTTGTATCCGTTACGGTCGGTGAGAAAGGCGATTTTATCTCCCGTCGGATTGAAGGCGGGATTGATATTGAGGTAATTTCGCTCTTCCATATGGTCGGTGAGCTTCAGTGCAAAATCCTCGGGAAGCTCGCGACCTGCAACTTCAGGCCAGTGGTAAGAGCGGAGTTTACGTTGCCATTCTTTTGAAAGATCCTCGATGCTTTTCCCGAAAACCGACTTGAATGTTTTTTCGAGGTTGTGTGTCTGCGAGAGTGATGAGAGCAGCTCTCCTGTTATCCATTTATCCTGGTTGCCGTAATTCTCCTGCAGATACTTGAAAAAAGATTCGCCGCCTTTGTACACGAGATATCCGCTATAGATGTTTTCAATGGGGGGCAGATACCCGGTGATGATGCCGTCGCGGACAATCATGTCGGCTTCCGTGCTCCAGTACTGGCTTTCATGCTCGGCGAGCCCCTCGGCAAACCAGAGCGGTATCTGGAAAAGGTATTCGCGCCCGACGATGGATTCGACAACGCCTCCGTACAGCATGTCGAAGTAGAGTGCATGGGTGAGCTCGTGGTCGATGACATGTCTGAATTTTCCAAGCGAGCCTTCCCAGGGAATAACCACACGGTTCTTGAAAATTTCCGTGAATCCCCCGGTTCCTTCCTCGATCGGTTCCGTGATTACATTGGTCTGGCTGAAATCGTTGAACGAGCTGTATACGAGGATCGGTATTCGCTTGCGGGGAGTATAACGCCAGCGCTTCGACAGCTTTTCAAAGTGTGCTTCGGCGAGCTGGGATGCTATAAGCGCTATTTCGTATCCACCAGTCGTGTAATAAATATCGAAATTCTTTGTCGGGATATATTTCCAGGAAAACGGGGTATAGTTTACCTTGTTTTTACCAAAATTCTGGGTAAAAGCGCCATTGGCACACAGGATGAATGCCAGCATGAACGAGAAAATCCTGAGATGTCTCACTGTTAAAAGCTCCTTATATAAGTCGCCCCAAGACCGCCGTCAAGTACGTTTACCGTTATTACCTGAGCATGGCTGGCAGATTTCTGGTTCAGTTTCGATGCATGAAGGCCCGAGATAAAATGGTTGAGAACTGCGCCGGCGATACAGTATTTCAGGTTATTCTCGTAATCGAGCTCGCGTTCCCGGAGATTGCGGAAACGGAGCCTGTTTTCTTCCGCGTCCCAGTTCCATGCTTTCGATCCCGAATACAGCACCGGTTCGGTAGAACGCTGATGCATGTATCCGTTGTAATCGAATGAGGAATTGTATGCTCCTATCGCGTTAAGATAAGATGTTCCGGCGCCGGAAGGATTCACTCCGGCATGGAGGACGGCATAGGCATAATAATCCTGGGCGCGTGCATTTTTCATCATATGATTATAATAATAACCACTCCAGATTGCAAGCTCTGTTGTAAAAAAGAGCTTTGCATATCCACCGGACCCCTGATAGTACTGTGCAAGGCCGGGGACAGCGAACGACATGAGAAAAGCCTTCATGTTTGTCATATTCTTTTCGCACTGTCCGGGTCCCGGAGAATGTACCAGCAATACGATAAACAGGACCGGATATAACCCGATTTTTTTCATCAATGAGATCATCAGAATTTCTTTGTTAAGATTACCATTGGTACTTTATTGTCAATAATCTGTTTTTCGACCATGCGCACCTGAATACCGCTGAGTTCCGAATTGAGCTTCTTGTTATGGTGATATGCGAGTCGTCCTGCATCGATTGCAGAGAGAACTCTGTTGATGATCATGAGATGGATTCCGCGCTGTCCCGCTTTGAGCTTCTTGTTGGAATCATACCGCATATCTTCATATTTGTTGCGGATGTCCGATTGGATATTCTTGATGTTCTCATTGTAATTGATCGTACCGTTCGTATTTCGTACCGTGTCGTTGAGATCGTCGATATCCTCCCAACCGTAAACAAACTGGGGATACTTCCCGATCATTTCATAATACTGCTGGTTTGGAGGGTGGGGGAGCTGGTGGACAGAAATATCCGCGTTTTTTTCGAGCTCGGCTTCGATCCTATCGTAGTCCTCCGGCCCGATCGATTTATCTTTTATGTACTTGTAATCCAGCCATTTCCAGTAATTGAAATCGATGGGATTGCCCGCTGAATCAGTGTCATCGTTGTAATGCCAGTGTTCATCGGCAAAAGCGCGGAAATCATCCTCGAGATCAAAACCTTTGTTGGTATTGGTGAAATACATCCACCAGGAAATCGCCTCGACACCGAGGAAAGCAATGCCCCGTTTCGAGCCGACATACGTTTCGCCGAGCCCGGGAAGGAGAAGAGACAGGAAAAACGCTTTTCGTGGGCTCTTGGGTTTCGACACGGTATTCCCGGTACTTTTTTTGAAAGGCCAGACAGCGGGAGAAAGCGCCGGCGTGCTGTTTTGTCCTTCCTGAACGGCCTGTTCAAGCGCCTGGTGATCGCCGATCAGGGGAAACGAATCGGTCAATTCGATTTTGTCGCAGAACTTCAGTTCGCTGTTCTGCATTTCCGCGTGTACCGTCACGGACATTACAAGCAGACACGTCAGGGCGCAAACCCTTATTAAATCTCGTCTCATGATTCACTCCTTTGTTATGACTTTATACCAGTTTGCTTTTGAAGAATCACTTTTTTACCAATATATGACCCCTGCCTTCGGCATCTCCCTCTCTGGCATGGTATTCAATGGGATCGGGATTGAATACTGCATAATCGATGGTGCATATTTACGTACCGGAATAATACATATCAAAAAAATCCGAACAGGACGTTAAAATAGAATTTCCATGGCTTCTGATCGTCTTTTTTCCAGTATTCCGCCGAGGTTTCTTCATCGAATACCCTGTTCCATGTGTCATCGGGACCATACGCGGCGGAAAACTGGATCATGGTCGGGAAATTATAGAACGACAGCGCGTCGAGCCGCAGTTCCACTCCGGCATCGCGGACGAAGCCGTCCGTTGACCAGTTGAGGTCCTGCTTGTTCCATGCCCTTCCGGCATCGGCAAATATGCCGCCGTACAGATGATTGAAATACCAAACGAAAACCTTTTTCCTCATGTCGTACAGTATAGGAAAACGGTAGAGTGCCTGAGCCATGACCGTTTTTCTCCCGCTGAGGCTGTAGAATGTATACCCTCTCATCTGGAGAGGACCGCCAAGCTGCGACTCGTAGAACGGATCGACATACCGGTCGATGAGATTGAGCTGGCCCCGCATCTGGAACGTATGTTTTTGCGTACCCGGCACCGGGATTCTTTCCGTCCAGTTAATATATAACTGGTTGTACGGGTATCGTTTATATTTTTCCCGCAGGAAACCGACATACTCGAATTCATCGAGGAAGAAATTAACGAAACGGTCATACCGTACCTGCACCTTTCTGCCTCCACGGGGATTGATGACTTCGTCCCGCGCCCGGATGAATCGGTCAAACGTATACGTGAGCGCGAAATCGAATCCCCGCGAATACGTGTAGTACGGTTTATGCACCGTTGCGCCGGTGAGATAATGGGTATATTCGAGACGGGCGTTGTACTGGCTGTAAATGAGCCTCGTGTCGAAATTGTGACGGTCTTTATAGTCGTAACGGAATCCGAAATCGACCTCGTTCAGATCGTATTTCCTCTTTTTGACGAAGGTTCCGTACTCTTCCATGAAGTTCTCGGTTTTATCGACACTTCTTGTGAGACGGTACATTTCGATGAAAACGGTGGGGACGAACCGTTTGTATTCGAAAAGCGCATAAATGTCGGTATCGCGGTTTTTCGGCGATATGGCGCCTCCGAACATGAACGTTCCCCGGTCGGCGACCTCGCTTTTAAGTGCGAAGATTCCAAGTTTCATGTTACCCCGGTCATTGACTACTCTCGGCATGAGCGAAAAATCCAGGGTTTTCATCCCGACCGGAGAAGAATCTCCGGCGTTGAAACTGATATATCCCGTATCGGGAGTATAATTTACCGGAAGATGAAACTGCTCCGGATCGTCAACAGGTATTCCCGCGGTCAGCGGCATGAGTCTGATTTCGTAACCATCGGAGCCGTAGGAGGAGAACGCAAGTGTTGTGTCTGCCGGCGAAGGTTCGGGCGAGAACGCGCCGCCGATAACATTGGTGATCCGTTTCACCGACCCGTCGGCGAGCTGCATGCGGTAGATATTCGGTATCCCCGTGACATCGGAAGAAAAGAGTATGTCTTTGCCGTCGCGGGTCCATGAGGGATCGCGGTCCTGGCCGTTCGAGCTGACGAGATAAGCGAAATCCGAACCGTCCGCATTTATCACGCCGATATTCACCTCCGCTTTCTGGTGAATGGTGAACACGATGCGCTTGCCGTCCGGCGACCACCGCGGGCGGTATATCCGGGTGCCGTCCTTATAGAATGTAAGCTGTGTCAGGGCGTTGTCACCGCGGTTCATGAGAAAAAGATTGTTGAGGCCGGAATCGTTTTTGACGAACACGATACAGCTCTTGTCGGGGGAAAGGTCGGGATAGGTCCCCCGGAGATTTTTGCTGATACGTTTTTCGGTTCCTTTTCTGGGGTCCTTCGTGTTGATGACATACCGGTACATGTCCCACCAGTGCGAGCCGTATTTGTCGGATGACGAGCGGCGGTTGAACATGATGTTCCATTCGTCGAGCCAGATAGGCGCGGACTGGATACCCCCGGCCAGAGCGATATCGAATGCGCCCAGAGCGGCGCTTTCCTGCTGTTCGATTTCCTTCGGGTCTTTTGATGATTTTTTCAGCTTATCCAGTTTTTCAAATAGCTTATTCTCGTCTTTTTTCTTGTCTTTCCAGTTCCAGCCGCCATCCGACAAGTTAGCAACATAACAGACCCTGATACCGTAATCCTGGCCTCTGTTTGAAACATACGCGAGCCGCGAGCCATCGGGCGACCATACGGGGAAAGCGTTGATGTATCCGCTCGTTCGGAACGGTGTGCCCTCGACCAGGTCGCCGAGCGAGTCACGAACCGCTTCGTAATGCTGTTTGAGGTATTCTTTCCATTCATCGTACAGTTCGTTCTTTGTCTTTCCGATAACGTTGCGGCAGGCACAGTCGAAGGTAAACGTTGCCGGTTTCCCCATTGCCCGCATGATTTCCGTAACTTTTTCGTCGCCGTACCGCTCGCTGATATATCGGACAAGGGCATACCCGTGATTGTAAACCATCTCGTTCTGGAGTCCGTTCCAGTTGAATATTCCCATTTCATCGATACCGAGCAGTTTATCGTTGAGAGCTGCCTGACGGACGATCATATCACGGTGGGTATCCCATCGGTCGTACCGTGCCTGACGGGCCTGGTGCTGCGCGACTCCTTCGGCGAGCCAGCCCGGCACATTGAAGGTGGGTATCGCGTACGAAATAAGAATGTTCGGATACCCCACGAGCACATCCTCACGTTTTTCTTCCTGGTAATCGATCTGCTGATAATACATCATCGGCATTCTTCGGGTGGTTTTCATGGACTGGTGCATGGAATATATATGGGTGAGCTCGTGGGTGACCACGTTCCATATCCAGTCGCTGTAGCTCCTCTGATCGTAATCGAGACTGGTTGCATATATCTCGATTTTATTATCGTAATAGTACGCGCCGCCGTTGGCGTAATCTTCATCGTCCTTGATGACGATGCTTATCTTCGAATTGACAGGCCCGTACATTTCCACGAGCTGTGCCTGTACACTTTCGGCGACTTCGAGCGCCCGATATGCGGTAAACTCCTGTCCCTCGGGATAATATGCGATGAAATGCGGCGATTCATACTGCCGCCACTTGAGGTTTGAGGGATTCTGCGGCCAGGCTGCCACGGCGAACAGGAGCATGAGGAAAAACGCCGGGAATGTTCTATACAATAGTCTCATTTCAGCACCCCCAGCTTGTACATGACCGTATTCGTCCGTGTCTTTATCCGCGCGATGTACAGCCCGCTCGCAAGGTTTGCGGCGTTCATCGACACCTCGTTGGGTACGCCGGGGACGATCTCGTTTTCTGCAAGGTAACATTCAAAGACTCTCCGTCCGTCCGCGGAGTACACCGATATGGTGCAATCGGTCGGTCCTGCGGGTGTAAACCTGAATGTTCCGACACCGCCGGTAACCGGATTGGGATAGCAGTAGAATTTAAACGCGGCGGTTGTCCGTATCTCAGATGGAATACGCGTATTGATGAGTGATGACGATAACGATGCTCCTCCGCTGTACATCGGCCAGACGAGCCGGCCTTCGGGTACGGAGGTCATGAGATCGGTAACTGTGAGCTCTCCGCTGCGGGTGATACAAGCGGCAGCGATGCTGTCCTGCGAGGCGCGCCTGAAAATTGCCGGCGATGAGACGACTTCGCCCGGAACCAGCCGGGGAAATCCCCTTGTCAGCAGCCCGGAACGGTCGAATGCCACCATACGGTTGTCGGAGGTCATGAATGCGATATCAACATCGCCGTCGCCGTCAAGGTCTGCGATAACCGGCTGGGATGTTATGATTTCATCGTCGTCGCCGGGAGGAAGACCGAGCGGGAAACGGTCGAGAGGCGCTCCCGATTTCCTGAATGCATACACATGATGGCGCGTATTCTGGAATATTTCGGGATAACCGTCATTGTCGATATCGGCGGCAACCGGAGCGCCGACCGGTGTATCGGAAAGATTTATCCTGCTGATGACGCCGTCGGGCTTCATGACGATAATCTCGTTCCCGGCGGCAAAAACGGTTTCATAGACATTATCACGGTCAATGTCGGCCATCACGAATCCTTCGGAGGCATGACCGGTTTCGATACGGTATCTGATGGTGAAACTCGATCCGGGCGATCCCGTATACAGATAGTATTTTCCTTCATTTTCCCCGATGAGCGAGATCGATTCGCCCGCCGATGCGATAAACCGCACATGTGTCGTGTCGGGAAGCTCCATCTCAAGCCGTGATCCCGTATCGGAAGCGTTGAGAGCGTACAGGGAGCTTTTCACCGTTCGGCCCTGTTCAGTTGTCCGGACAGCGCAGAGAATCCATGTGCCTGTTTCCGTTTGCATGACCGCCGTGTTCCCGTCTACAACAGGTGTTCCGTCAAGTCCATCGGATAGTGGGGGTGATATCGGTGAGCCGGTTAAAGCCTCGCCCTGTAAATCGTACATGAACAGCTCATTCCCCGCGGGAACGGCGAGGCGCGGTGGCCCGGTAGTACTGGATTGAAAAACCGCCGGATGGCCGGAAGCGGGGAAATCACCGGCAATGCTGCCGTCGCTCCGGACGACAAGCGCAGAATCGCCGCCCGATACGATGAGCTCATCAGCGCCGTTATTGTCAATATCTGCTGCGGTCACCAGCTTCGTGATGTTGCCGGTCCGGAGAGGAAACCCGGGAAGATGTTCGCTGAAACCGACCGATACGCGCATAATCTCGCCGGGATCGGAGAGCACCCGCACGGTGATTCCGCTCCAGCCGCCCCACATGCTGCCCGAGTCGGGATTGGTGACAGGGGAGAGCACATCGGGTCCATCGAGCTTGTAGGTATCGTCATCGTGCCCCTCGGAATACTCCGCCCGTTCGTCTCCAAAGCCGTACATCGCGCCGATATCCTGCCTGCCGTCCCCTTCGAGCAGGTCGATTCCGCGCCGCAGGGGATCGTCGTTTATCGCTCCCTGTGCCCGTTTTTCGCGGATGATGCGGTCATTGATATGCCAGATTAGTATTCCCGAGCCGGGGATGTATGCGTCATAATGATCGACCGAAAGCCAGACACCGGATGAATCGGTGTCGGAATATACCGCATGGGCAAGGGAGTCACGGCTTGCGAGGCGGAACCGGTTTTCGATGAGGAGGTATTCATCGCCGGAAAGGGGGATTTTAAGCGCCCTCGGAAGCCCGTTTGATATGTGGGTGGCTGCGATATCGAGCGTTGTATCCGAGGTGACTATGACCGGTTCGACCCAGCCGAGATCGATCTTCGACCAGATACAGGGGTGCGTCGGAATGAAACCGCGTGTCCGGTAACCCCATGACATCGCACCGGTATCCATGAGGCACCATCCGCCAGCCGCGGGCAGGCCGTCCTTGTTGTTCGAGAGCGAGGGCAGTCCGAGACGGTGCCCGAACATCTGAGCCATGATGCCGTTGAGGCCGCCGACTCCGGTTGTCGAGGTCGATTCGGGAACGATCAGTCCGTTATCGAGAGAAACACCATCGATATTGAGCGGAGCTCCCATGTAGGTTACGAAATCCTGACGGGATAAAAATGCCGAGGGAATATCGTTCAACCCTCCGGAAGTTTCCTGCCCCTGTCCGGCATGGATAATCATGAACGTATCGTAATCCGCAAAATTGATACGGCTGCCTTCGGTGTTTTTACACGTTTGCACCGCTTCACTGAACAGTTCGACGAGCTTCTCGTTCGTTTCATCCTTCGACCGTCCGTTGCCGTACTTGTAAAACTTCTTCGACATGGTGTACGCGCCATCGGCGGTCTTTGGCCAGATATCGAATGAAAGTGATACACGGTTTTCTGAGACTGTACGCCAGTAATTGTCGAGAGCCGTCAGATGATGGGCGAAATAGAGACTGTCATGCGGCGGGATATCCCATGGATGATAATAGCGTTCTCTGACCGCGGCGTCGGTGTAATAATTGTCCATGTCGAAGATTCCCCGGCCGGATGTTGTCTCGTGGTCGGGGTCCTCATAAGGGAAATCAACGCGTATGGCCAGTATCCTGTATTCATCTGCCCGGGCGGCATGAACAGCGCCCGTGAGGAGAACAACCGAAAGAATAGCGGAAATGAATATGTCTCTCAATAAAACAGTCTCCTGTACTCCTGAAAAAGCGATGTGAAAAATCCTACAACATATTTCAAAACCGGGCATGTAAAAAAGCTTTTTCACCGCCCTCAGAAATTGTATGCGAAGCTGAAGCGCATCGAATCCTGCATGGGATTATCACGGCCGGCGTAATAGGCGAGATCGACCAGAATTTTGTCCCAGGTGATACCGACACCGAACGTCGGGCTTTTCAGTTCTCCGTCCTTGTCGTACGTATATCCGGCGCGAAGAGCCATGAAGTTGTTGTAGACATATTCAGTCCCGACTTTGTAATCGATCTGTTCAAATTCATTGCTCTCGTCATACCAGCCTTTTACGAGCGCTTCAACAGGAGAACCGTTTCTTCTCACGAGCGGCTTGTAAATATCGGCAACGAATGACAGCTTGTTGAATTCATTGTGTATGGGGACATATGCCGCTCCGAAAATGAAATTGAGCGGTAGCGGATCGGCCTGAGTCACATCGATATAGGATATTTTCGGCCCCATGTTGTGAATGACCGCAGCGAGTGACAGGCCATCGACCGGTGTTTTGTACATCGCGCCGAAATCGAGGGCGAACGATGTTCCGATGCCTTTCCCTTTCTCGGCTTCCTGGCCTGCCTCGGCAAGCTTGGAATATATCGCCTTGAGCGTAAGCCCGAGCGACAGGTTGTCGGTCATGGTAGCGCCGTATGACCCGGAGGCAACGACCTCGAATGAATGAAATTTTCCTATGATATCGGAGGATACCGAGGATGTTCTGTTCTGCTCTCCGAGGTTGAAGTACACCACGTTGAACGCGAAATGTCCCCATCCTTCGGCATACTGTGAATAGCCCATGTATTCATAGTAAATGTCATCCGCCAGCGCGGGGAGCCAGTTGGTATGCATGAACTGGAGATTTTTCAGATTACGGTCCTGAAATGCCAGCCCCGCCGGATTGTAATAACCCGCCGAAGCATCGTCCGAGACCGCCGTATACGCTTCACCCATACCGGCCTGTTTCGCACCCGGCTCAATCAGGAGCAGGAGCACGGCGGCCTGGCTTTCGTTAGTTGCCTGAACTTGAGCGGCAAAACAGGAAACACAGACCGCGCAGAGAATGATTAATCGAATTACTTTCATTAAATTCCTCCTATCGCATGACAACAAGTTTCTCGATTTTGGACGATTTTCTACCATTACTGCTCCATACTGTCAGTTTGTAAAAGTAAACCCCGTTTGCGAGGCTGAATGAAGGTTTCCAGAATAAGGTGTTATAGCCGTAACCTGCCGAAAAAGCCAGCTCATCAACCTTTCTTCCCGATTGAGAATAGATATTGATTTTTGCGCTCCCTGCATCGTCGTTGAGATTAAAGGTAAATGTGGTGCCGTCGGAATTCATCGGATTCGGGTAGTTGAGCAGGTTTTCGATGACGATATCACCAGTTTCCGAACCCACCACATGTGCCTTGACCACTTTTTTCGAGATATTATTATAGGTATCGTATACGCTCAATTCAAAGGAATGTTCGCCGGGTGTGAGGACCGGCAGAGCGTATTCGACCTTTCCCGTGTTGTAGCCGTTTATATTCAGGAAACTGCCGGTAAGAACGATTATTTCCGAATTATCTGTCATGAGCGTAATGTTGTGACCTCTGTTTCCGTAAATATTGATTCCGGATTGATCCGAAATATTTGCTGCGAATTTCGGCTGACGGCCAATGTAGTCGCCGTCCTCGAAGCTTTTCCCGTCAAATATCAGTTTGATCTCCGGTCCCGATACATCCTCGGGAGCCGAAGGATAAAGGTCACCAATGAGGATGTTGTTGATGACTCCGGTTGCTTCACCTTCTCCTCCGGTTGCAAAAAAGTAAATCTTTGAGTCGTTACCGGTCGGCGCGATGTCTTTTGGGACTACGAGCGACGCCGAAAAACCGCTGCCGGAAATGGAAAGCTCACCGTTATAAAACTTATTGCCGGGCATCGTGTAATCGACCTTGATCCCCTTCGGCAGGGAATAGGTCGACCGAATTTTCGGTCCGAGGGCTTTTATATAGAGCGTTCCGTTGTATGTGACAGGTGCGGTGTTATCGGCAACATTTCCCGAGAGGTCGATTTTCTGGAGACGATATATCGAATCGACATCCGCAAGAGTAAATGTCAGCCGCGGTATCATGAGACGTGTCGCCGGGTCGCCTAAAAGGAGATATCTGTTTGCATTGCTGTCGTTGTAGTTCCGGGTTTTCCCGACCTTCAATCCATACCCGATACGGATATCGGGATTATTCGCATTGTCGAACAGATTCGAATAGAACGCCCTGTTCAGGCTGACATTGAGTGGATTGAACGTTTTCCTGGCCGATGCAATAACGGTGACGCAGCCGCCTTCCTTACGAAGATTGAGCATTTCCGCAAGAGAAACAGTATCGATGCGGTCGTAATGCGCAACCTCGCAGGAACCGATAAAGAATACACCCTGGCGATGACCGTTATTGAGTCTTTCTATGTCACGGGTGCCTTCGAGAATATGTTCGTGTGCGAGGAGGCCGACATTCCCGTGGCCGAGATAGTTCCACAGTATATATCCATCATTGATGGCTTCCAGAAGAACCTCGGTGGCGTCCGGTTTTCTGAGATTTTTAAGGGGATATTCGATTTCATAGATTTTTGTGCGGTCCAGGGAAACCGGAATGTACGAGCCGCTTTCTATGGCTTCCGTATCGTATGTGAACGATATTTCCTGCCCGAGTCCGCCGTCATGAAGCTCA
Organism: bacterium; assembly: GCA_021372535.1. Lineage (NCBI taxonomy): Bacteria > bacterium. Next base: position 4,837 of record JAJFUH010000045.1, on the reverse strand, counting down.
TCGTCCGCTATGAACAGGGCGCGATTATGCCACAGTCCCATTTCCGGGTTACGTTCGTATTCGATGATCTTATCGACAACGATTTTTGCTGATTCGAGGTCGGATACGCACAAACGCCCCGTCGCGAGATAGGGGATGGGAGTGGGTTCGAACCATGTATAAAAATCATCGGTGGAGGTACAGCCATGTTCGTCCACAACGAAAACGGACGGTATGAAATGTTTTCCCGTCTGGCCTTCGGTAAGATTCTTGTATTTCCATATGGTATCGCCGATTAAACAGCAGAATCGCACGTGCGGACTTGAATATTTCCATGCATAGTAGAGAAAATCACGGATCGAGACGGGATCGAAAACACCCCATGCGAACTCGTCGTAGATATCCTGAACATCGACCGTCATGGTTTTGAGCGGATCAATCCGTGAATCCCGTGCCCGCCAGGTTGCAAGACGCTGGGCTTCACTCAGAAACGTCTTGTGTGAGATGACGATATAATCGGATCCGTTCGTCTGATTACGGAGGCTGATGCGCGTGGATTCCTTTTTGGAAATTGAAGCCGGTTTCAGATACGACGATGCGGAAGTAACCATGAGCCTGGAACGCCTGCTTCCCGGCAGAGTCGTCTGGAAAGTGAGCGTTTTTGCCTGGCTGTCATAATTCTTATGTGTTATTTCAACAACCTCGTACGGATCGGTGGTGTCGAAAATGTCGATTGCCTGCTTTTCCGCGCGCGCCATGGTCATCTTGACCGGGGAGCCTGTGCCGGTCATGAAAAATTCGAAAGGAGTGTCCTGATATTCGAAACGTCTCGGATATTCCGCTTCAAGCCAGTCGAGGCGAATATATTCGTCCGGTTTTCCGGTTGTCCGTATGATTTTGAGGAGATTACCCGATGATTTCAGCATAGAGCTGATTCTGAAATCCGCTTTCAGAAAATCGCCGGTAAAGAAGGTGAAGTTGAAAGGTCCCTCGTCATTAATATAAATATTGACGCTATAGCCGAGTTTTACCGCCTGGTTTATGAAACCCACGCGGATATGCATCGAATCTCCGTTTGCTATGCCCGGAGCACTGAATGCATAACTTTTCGATGATGTGGATATATCGTCCCAGTACCATTCGGTGCCGGTCTCTTCAAAATCGGGCTTGTTTTCCTGCTCGATGTGAATCATCTCAGGGAAAACCGTCAGGGCTTCGATCGTGGATGAGGGTTCCTCGCCGGTAGTCCGTATTCTTTTGGGTGTCCCGGTATCGGAGACAGTTATCCAGTAAACATTCTCGGTCGAGTAGGGGTGATTCTGGAAAACGGGGGTTGAGTTATCGTCACCGGCAATAAAACGTGAAAGCGAGCTGCCGTAAAATATGAGCGAATCGTTCCTCCCGAAAATTCCATCGCCGTCGTCCTGTATCCTGATGGCGATTTCACGGAACGTGTCTGTATGGAGATTCCCCGGATTCCGGTCGAGGATTTTCCCTCCGCCGTAGTACATCCGGATATCATCCGTCTTTATAGTACCGACAGGGAATCCCGCCTGTGACAGTTCGATACCCGAAATTGTATAAATTCCGGTTTTTGTTACTTTAACACGGTACCAGTCGCCGGTTCCGAAGGGGTCGAAAACCTGGCTTTCGGCTTTTTTTGCACGGAAGAAACTTTCGGGAGTGGAAAAGACGGCCCTGTTGACGACGAAATCGGGAAGCACGGCAGCGAGAGCCTGTTTTTCTGCCGAAACCGGGCCGAAGGTTACGGTCACATCAAAACTGTCCGCAACAGCAGCTGTCAAAGCATGTGCATCGAACAGGACAGGTCTCAGAGTTAGCTCCCAGATGGTGAAACCATCACCGGTGGACTTCTCATAGAGATTCCAGAACGTTTCGGGACGGTAGCCGCTCATGGCGTACAGTCGGGAGTCCTCCCGGTAGATTTCGGTGCTGAATCCGGCATTGTCATCCCGGAGCACAGGCATCGGTGCAATCCTGATTCCCTCCCGTTCGGATACCTCGAGACCGGAGACATTCACAGCGGGGGCAATCCCGGCGGGTGCAGCGAAAAACACGGAGGTCGCGGGGAGCAGGGGAGCACCCTGCTCCGCATGAAACGAATGATCGTCATAGTTGAAAAGGTTATAGCTCTTCCCTTCGACATCGAGCGTATCGATCCGGGTACAGTGGGGACGATAGGCCAGAGACAAACCACGCTCATCGCTCGTGAGGATCCGCACATCGGCATGGGCTGATGATGCAAAAATCAGAACAAACGCCAGTGCTATCATGCGCTGCGGAATATGAGTAAAGAGGCAATCCATAAAACACCCTGCTCAAAAAAAAGGCGGAGAGTCGATCAACCCTCGCGCCTTTACAGCACATCCATATAAAAAAACATGGGCACGCTTAAGGATCACTCGCAAGGGTTACTATTGTATGTCAGCTCACGATTATCGATTATGTAGAGCCATGAAACCGGTATAAACTGCTGTGCACAATGATGAACCGCATCGATCATGTGATACACAATAACCGTATGATACATAATCGGTAACAGAATTACATATCAACCCTTAGCGAATGATTATAGGCTTACTCCCATGTAAAATCGTGTCCTCATGCATTGAATGTATCATAATATACAATAGTTTTATTGATAAGGTCAAGAAAAAATTAAAATTTCTGCGCCCGTTCCGGCAGCATGATAGGAATATCATCCTCGACAGGGTATTTAAGCCGTGATGCGTAACACACCAATACATTCTCTTTTTCGTCATATTCCAGTTTTTCTTTAGATACGGGACAGACGAGAATATCAAGAAGTTCTTTGTTGAACATAAATTACTCCCGTTTTTGAGCCCCGGTCGAATGATCCCATACTATAAGGAGTTTGTCGCGTACATTCTTCGGGGGTCTCATCGGACGGAGGTTGTCATCGACAAATGCGTGTTCGGTAAAGCCTGTCGCAACAATTTCGCCGTCTTTGTGAATTTTATAATCTATCCGTACCCGCACCCCGGGTTTATGCATCACGCTGCTTACAACAGTTAAGACGTCGTCATACAAAACCGGTTTCATATATTTTACTCCTGCCTCGACGAGGGGGAAATGAAATCCGGTTTTTTCAAGCTCGTTATAGGTCAGATCGTAACTTCTTAAAAGTTCCGTCCGTGCGACCTCGAACCATGTCAGATAGTGACTGTTATGGGCAATGCCGAGTTTATCGATTTCCGAATATCTTACACGTATTTGCGTATGGAACGGTTCGCCCGTAATCTTGTTCATTCCTGTGATTCCCGATAATCACCGGGGGAGAAACCGGCGTTGAGGTTCATAAAATCATTCCGACCAGCGGCCCATGAGCTTGAATTTACGTACTCTGTTCTGCACAAGCTCGTTTCCGGACAGTTTCATGAGTTCCAGGAGGTTTTTGTGTAGAACCGTTTTCAGATTCTTTGCCACCGTATCAGGATCGTTATGAGCGCCGCCGAGCGGTTCCGGGACGATAGCGTCAATTATTCCCAGTGGTTTCAGTTCGGTCGCGGTAAGCTTCAATGATTCGGAAAGTTTGTCTTTCTTTTCGGTGCTCCGCATGAGAATCATGGCGCATGACTCGGGCGCAATGACAGAATACCATGCATTTTCAAGCATGATGATCCTGTCGCCGACTCCGATACCGAGCGCGCCTCCCGAACCCCCTTCGCCGATAAGGGTGACGATAATAGGCACTTTCAGCCTGCTCATTTCCATAAGGTTGCGTGCAATGGCCTCGCCCTGGCCGTGCTCTTCGGCTTCGACCCCGGGAAAAGCGCCCGGTGTATCGACAAACGATATGACAGGCCGGTTGAATTTTTCGGCGAGTTTCATGATACGGAGGGCTTTACGGTATCCTTCGGGTTTGGACATTCCGAAATTACGGGCTATGCGGGACTCGTTGTCATTGCCTTTCTGCTGGCCGATAACTGCAACCGAAACATTCATGATCCGTGCGAAACCGGCGATCATCGAAGGATCCTCACCCGTGACACGGTCGCCGTGGAGCTCGGTGAAATCGCTCATCATCATCGTGATATAATCGAGGGTATGCGGCCGGTTCGGGTGCCGTGCAATCTGTACCCGCTGCCAGCTCGTCAGTTTCGCATAGATATCCTCGCAGAGACGGCGCTCCTGTTCTTCGAGACGGCTGATTTCCGTGGTCGCATAGTCGGGATCGTGTTCGGCCCATACCTGCATCTCATGTATCTGCTGGCGAATCCGTCTCAACGGTTCCTCGAAATCAAGCATATATCGATCGGGCACTGGATTCCTCCGTATCGTTCACGCCATATAATCGGCGAAAATTCCTGTTTTTACGTATTCCATAATATGAAACGATATTCATGAAAAAGCAAGCGGATATTCAATGTTAAAATCAGTAAGATAAGATATTTACTGAATATACGGTTATCTGCCGCGGGTTGATTCCGGCCAGATGTACTTGTGGAATTGCAGATTGATCCGTACTGAAACGCGCTCTGAAAGTATCCATTCGCACAGAAGCGCCGGGTCGAGTATACTCCATACCGGCGAAAACAGGATCGTACCGATCCGCAGAATTTCATGGCGGTCGAGAAAATCGAGGGCATACTCGAAATCGGTACGGTCGGCGAGCACGAACTTGAATTCATCGGAAGACCGTACGTATGCGAGATTGTTCGGATGGGTTTTTCCTTCTTCTCCGCTTCCCGGGCACTTGATGTCGATAATACGCCGCGCTTCCCTGTGCAGAGGCGAAGCATCGATCGTGCCGTTCGTTTCCACGCTGACCAGATATCCGAGCTCGATAAGTGTCCGGACAAGCCGGAAGGTATCA
>JAJFUH010000044.1 GCA_021372535.1 bacterium | reverse complement strand
CCGTCCGATTCTGCTGGAATTACTTTTGACCAGGAACTTAGGGCTCTCTCTGATATGGCTGCCATTACAGGATTATCTGATAAAAAAAATGGTATTTATACAACTTCTGAAAGTTGGATGGCCGGGGGTATTCACAATAAAAGTTTTATAGAAACGGTTGATTTTAGTTTATCCGAGATACCTAAAAACCACGATGGCTTCGTTTTCAGGCTTGATTATTTAGCCTGGTTTCTTCACTATTGGGGGGGAGATATTCAGAACAACCGGGTTCCTATGTATTCTGAGCGTATTACACGTCTTCGCCAGCTTATTCAACCTCTTGAACTGAGTGGGGTCATACTCTACAATAAGAATATGAAAAACTCATATTATTTGTATAATCGTGTCACAAACAGTGATAAGACTATGCATATTGCCATGATGGAAAACGGGAAAACGACCATAATACCGGAACAGACTCTTGTGCAAGAATGGCAAAATACAAACTTCGATGAAGATATACCAGTTACGAATATACTTTCAAAGGGTACATATCTTCTCATCGTTTGGGTATATGGAGATATAGAAAAAGATTCAATTGATATATATTGTCTACCTGAAGAGAATTTAAATCTTCAATCAATTATTGTTCAATCGGAAAATATTGAGTCAGTATACAAAGTCGTTCCAAAAATTTTTATGTTTGATATGGTTAAAGATAATTGTCGTTTAATGATAAAACACAACAAATATCAAAAGAATCAGTCTCTTGTTTCGAAATACAGTCTCTTGTTTCTAAGATCATTGCAGAACTCTTACACTCAAAAACTTCCAATACCTCCTTTCCCTCAATGGATTCCAACATCGCAGAATTCTAACTCACAACTTTTATCGGTTAGCGATAGTGAACTCGAATCGATCGGTGACTCAACGGCGTGGGGGTATCAGCTTATGAGTCCACCGATCCCTGTTCCCCCAAAGTCACAACTCACGTTTTCTGCGTCGTTGATGACCATACAAGGTGGGGTGGGAATAGGCATACTCGATGAAAAAGGTTTCTGGCTTGCTCCACCCCAAAAAAACATCATGACGATCGATTTCGCCTCGGGGGATAATAATGTTGTTACCATCGTTGTTGCAAACAGCCAGGATCGGGAACCGTATGTAGCATCTCATTTTAAAATTATGGAACCACACCTTTTCGTGCAGGAACAACATGACAACAACTGATGGAATCAGCGGATGTCAAAGTCGGAATGGAGGAAACAGCATATTCACTGCCCTGGCAACAACGCGTGCAGAGCCCGATTTACACGCCCTTGACAGCAAAAAACAATACATTTCGCCATGGGGCTCGTGAAAAATGTGCTTTTACACAGCCCTCTTATAGACCCGTATCAAACAGTACAGGTAAACGACAACAAAAAGACCCGGAAGGTGAATTCCGGGTCTTTTTTGTATCGATAACAGGGGAATAAATTATTTCAGGAGCGTCATCTTCATGGTTTTGGAGAAATCGCCGGATTTGACTGTGTAGAAATAGACACCGGCCGAGAGTGAGGAAGCGTTCCATGTTAAGGAATGTGTGCCTGCATCCATGAATTCATTGGTAACCGTGGAAACCTTCTGGCCTGCCACGTTGAATATTTCGACCGTGACATTGCCGGCGTTGGCGATAGAGAAGCTGATCGACGTTGAAGGGTTGAACGGATTGGGGGTATTCTGGGCGACGGAGAAGGCGGCCGGAGCCTCTTCAACCGCCAGCGGGGCATTGGTGAGGATACCCTTGAAAGAATCCTGGCCGGAATACCATGTATTGCCGTCCACAGCGCCTTCATATTGACCTTCTATGGCCTTACCTTTGGTGGAGTATAATCCGTCGAAAGCCGAGCCGTTGTCGCAGATGACAAGGCCGTACTTGCCATTGGCGGTTTCGCCGGCGAACGCAAAGTGATTGACTCCCGTGCCATCGGGGGCCAGGAGGCCGAACGAAAGAGCGCCGAGGTCATAGATGCACTCCATGCCGAAACCATTGACATCGCCGACATAACCGTATGTTTCGGTTCCGGCGTTGAAATCGTTGTTTACCCATGGTTTGGGGGAATCTTCCTGGAAGTTGTAGTCGAGGATATAGTCGCCGTTCTGGTTGACATATACGACGAAATCATCCTGGTTTTCCATTCCCCGGACAGGGTTCACCACCTGCTGGATCGAGGAGCAGTGGCAGCCGAAGTAAATCAGCTCGCCGCGCTGGTAATGCAGGTCGGGACCGCCATTCGCCTGCCCGCCATTCGCAAGATCGTCAAGGTCACCCCAGAAGCGGGCAAAGTCGATGACCTGTTCCAGGTTTCCATCGAAGCTTACAATGCGGAAATCGTTGTAAACATCGGTTTCCTTGTACGGGTTCGAGGTAACATAGAGGTAATTGTTGTCATTGGTGGCGTTCATGTGATAGAAGTCGGGCTGGCTCCATAGTACCGCGCCGTTATCTCCCCATGTAGTCTCCTGTACAGCGTCACCGTTCGGCACCCACTGGTATTTGAAGAGACCTCCAGTAAAGCTGTCCTTGTTATGCATGGGCAGATATACATAATTATGGTCTCTGGGGTCGACAGCATAACGGTTTTTTGTGCCGTAGCCGCTCGGGACATTGATTTTGGTGGTTTCGATCAGGGTCGAGTCCATCGGGTCGGTGCCGAGGGTCCATCTCCACCAGCGTCCGCAAAAGAGCGGATTGGTGAGCGGCTGTCCGGTTCCGTCCGTCTCGATTATCTCGGTATCGAAAGACGGGATGTATTTATACATCGCCATGACCCGCTGGTGGGCATGATCATATCCCCAGAGGTAGTAGGTGTATACACCCGCGGGGACCATTTTACCGTCCTGGTCTTTACCGTCCCAGGTGATTGTGCCATTCCCCACATCGAACGGTTTCGCCGAGGAGAAAAATATGCACGTATCGACTTTGTTGACATAATGCCAGCCCAGAAAACCGTTCTGGATGTTGACTATCTGGTCGGCCTTGTCTTTGGTGAACAATAAAAAAGTGACGAGCGCCGGAGTTCCGGATACAGTCACTGGAACATCGATGGACTTCCCGGCAAAATCGTACTGAACCACACCCGGACCGGTGATTGTTGTTTTACTGGGTACAAAATTTGCGGCGAAAATACATGATGCGGATAGCGCAATTACTACAAACGTCAGTAACGTTTTTTTCATTGTATTTCCCCTTTTCATGAATACCTTTGTAGTAAAATATCAGGATTTTAGCATATTTCTTTCGGTCCATCACCTCCTTTACTGTTCACGTTAATCTGAAAACCATGTTACCTGATGCGGCTGATTATTGAAATAGTAACGGCAACATCCGGCAAAATTGTAATAAAAGCTCGAAATATCTTGTAAATATAGGTTTTACTAACGTATGGATTGTTTTGGGAATAATGATCATTTCTTTTCGCCCGGTTTCGTCTCGTGCTATCCTCATTTACCGGGACAGAGGGAAAAAACCCGATAAAATCTGCTTTATCGGGACGTTATAAGGTGTTTTTGTTCCCGTAATCGACAGCGGTAACTATCATGTTCTGTTGCAAACGTAAGAAGCTCAATATTTTTATGGATAATTTGAAAGGAGTAGTACTGCTTGAAGAATAAACATTAGATTTTTTAAAGTCAATTATTTTTCTTATGATTCATAAATTTTCCTTTACCGGGTTTACCGGGTAACGGTCATTGTCGCCGGTACATGGTTAACATTGATCATGTGTCTGAAACCCTCCGTTTTCTCTGTTTTACAAGCCTGTGCAATGTGATTGCCATGAAGGTTTATTTTAATCCGCTGTAACCGTAAAGAAAACAGTTGGTGAAATCATGTATACAAACCATATTATTGAAGTTTTTATATGTATCGTGATGCTTGACCATCGTATTTCAGGCGAAAAGGAGGTTAAGCGGTATGCTCCGGAGTAATATCGTTATTCTGTGTATGGTACTGCTCTCGTTTTCTGCGCTCGATGCCCAGAATCTGAGCGACAGTGAAAAAGAACGCAAAAAGCTCAACGATCAGTTCGACAAGCTCGGGCTCCGTGAAAAAACGGATTTTATCGTCGACCGTTCGGAATCGTTCCTCACTCCCCCCGCCACTAAACCTGCCGATAGTAACTATATCGTGGCGAAGGAACCTCCCACGGTCAAGCTGAGAATTCTCCCCGATATGGTACCCGAATATTTCACCGAGGGCCAGCAGTACATGGCAGGCTGGGCAAACTGGGCGCATGTCACCCGGAGCGACGACAACCGGTTCTTCTTCTCGGTGGGCGATCACCGCGGTCAGGGATGCCAGATCAACCTGTACGAATACTGCCCGGTCCGCAACACGCTTTTCAAGGTGCTCGATGTCGACAATCTGCTCGGGTGGACGGAATACTCCTATACCGATGGTAAAGTCCACGGCGAGATGGGCATCATGCCGGACGGTACCCTCTGGGGAGCAACCCACTACGGTGTCTATCCCGACTCGGTCTGGTATGCGAACGGATACCGCGGGAGCTGGCTTTTCAGCTACAATATCTACACGCACGAGGCGCACAACTGGGGAGTTCCCCTTGTCGGGAGCAACCTTCCCTGCTTCAAGCTCGACCGGGCGCGCGGGAGACTCGTTGCTTCCGGTGCCTTTAAAATGATCCTCTGCTGGGACTGCATCAACAAGAAGGTGCGCTACGCCGGCTGTCCGCCCAACGGCTGGACCATGTGGCAGCGCGCCATGCTCCTCGATGAAGAAACCGGAAAGGTCTGGAGCTGCGACAGCAGCGACAAGGAGATACGTTTCCTGAGCTTCGACCCCGAATACAACAAATTCGAGCGTTACGAGGTTTCGCCGCCGGAAAATCCCTACGAAAAGGCGCGCGCCCTTCTCCGCGGTCATACGGACGGCCCGGCGATGGACGGATGGGTGTACTGGATAACATGGAACGGGGGGTTTTTGAGGTGCCGTTTCGGCGGCGCATCGGGTCCCGTTGTGGAACCTCTCGCTGTAAGCTGGGTCAAAGGCAGGGACTGC
>JAJFUH010000043.1 GCA_021372535.1 bacterium | reverse complement strand
TCCCGCGATCCCGACGAGAGGGCGATAGCGGACTATCTTGTTCATTCACGGACTGATTGTTTCGAGTGGACATTTTTTAAAGACATCCGTCGTCTCGAACCGGGCTGTTTTTTAAGTATTCCGTTCGAATCAACAACGCTTCCGGAACCCCGGCGATGGTGGAACCTCTCCGAAACCCTCGAAACGCTCTCCGGGCGGGATCAGGAATATCAGGAACGGTTTATCGAACTTTTCACATCATCGGTGAAACTGAGGCTCAGAAGCGATGTTCCCGTGGGAACCTGCCTGTCGGGAGGGCTCGACAGTTCGGCGGTAGTATGTGTCGCCAGGCCATGGCTCGAAAAGGGCAACCAGAAAACGTATTCGGCAGTGTATGGTCCGTCATTCAGCGAGGACGAAACGGTTTACATCGATGAAATAACACGGTTTATCGATGTCGAGAGCCACCGTGTCCGCCCCTCGCCCTCGCAGCTTGCGGATGATATCAACGACCTCATCCACTGTCAGGACGAACCCTTCGGCTCGACAAGCCAGTATGCACAGTACAGCGTATTCCGGCTCGCCCGTAAACACGGTACAACGGTCACTCTCGATGGCCAGGGCGCCGACGAGGAGCTTGCGGGTTATCATTACCTGTTCCCCGTCTTTTTCGCGGGACTCATGAGAAACATGAAACCGCTACAGGCTTGGCGCGAGTTTGCCGCGTACCGCTCCCTGACAGGCGCACCTCTGGTGCGGTCACTGTCCGCTGCAGGCGCCGGTTTTCTGAGTCACCGGGCAATGATCCGCATGGCAAACCGTTATGATCGCGGAAGGAATGTTTCCTGGGTAAACGGAGATATCGTCAACATAGCCCGGACAATCGAATCACCACAGACACCTGAATTTTCCGACCGGCTCAACGGACGGCTGTATGAGCTGTTCACCAGATCGAGCCTCCCTGCTCTGCTGCGTTACGAGGACAGAAATTCGATGGCCTTTTCCGTCGAGGCGCGGCTCCCGTTTCTCGACCACCGGCTGGTATCGTTTTTATTTTCCCTGCCTTCCGATCAGAAAATCCGGAGCGGCAGAACCAAATATGTCATGAGAGAGGCGCTCAAAGGGCTTGTGCCGGAATCCATCCGCACGAGGAGCGATAAAGTCGGATTCTCGACACCGGAAGCCCACTGGTACCGTAACGAGATGCTTCCCTATATCCGTGAGGTGATAGGCTCTTCTACAACACGGAAACGCGGACTGTATGCTGTTCCGAAGCTCATGAGCCTTATCGATGTAAACGCAGCGGGTACTGTCAATGCAGGAAGAGCGATATGGCGGGCATTGAATCTCGAGTTGTGGTTTCGCCGTTTCATTGATTAATCCTGATTGAAATGGAACGCGGATTTTTACGGATTTGTTTTATATATATTTTTTATGTCAGCCTTACAGTGGGCAACCACGGGGGATTGCCCCTACAATAAAAATATGTGCTATCAATAAAATATGCGCGAACAATTATTTCGTCATGTATAATAATCATCATGTCTCTTTGTACCTTTGTGCCTTTGTGGTGAAATATTTTCACGAATAAACCGGGGTAATTGTCACGAATAACCTTCATGACCATGGATAGTCACAACGAAAAATGAAAAATGTATGCATGCTGCATATGGATTCCCGATTAATGATTCGGGAATGACGGCGTTACTGGGACTCCAGACACCAGACCGGGAATTCAGCACCGGAAACCGTCGATGCATTTTCAGATAAACCGGGGTAATAATCCAAAGGAAAATTACGATTGAGCGGGCAGGAAACACAGTACGAGGAACATCTGAGAGCCGTTCTCAGGGCAGCGCAAGACCGTGATTATGCCGGTTACAGTAAATTCGACGCGCTTAACAGCCCGCTGCTCAGGATTCTTTCACTCAATAACAGGTGGCTGCGGCTTGCATACACGCAGGCAGTAAAGGCATGTCCTTTCAATATCAGGCCCCATATCGGAGTCCGGCAGTCACGGAATCCCAAGGGTATCGCCCTGTTCGCCCGCGCATACCTGTTTCTCCATGAAAAAACAGGAGACCGTCAATTACTCGACGAGGCCGAAACCCTGATCCGCTGGCTCCTCGACAACCCGAGCCCCGGCCGCAACAACCTCTGCTGGGGGTACAATTTCATCTGGCAGAATACCATTTTCCTTCAGGATATGTATGAACCGAATCTCGTGGTCACCGTCTTTGCCGGCGAGGCCCTCATTCACGCTTACAGGACATCCCGCAGAGAGGAATACCTGGAATGTGCCCGGTCGGTCGCTCGTTTTATCCTCGACGATCTTCCGGTACTCCATGAAAACGAGGACGAGCGGGCGGTTGCATATGTAGTTCGAAAGGTTGACGCGGTTGTACTCAACAACAACGCTCTCGCCGGAGCTTTCCTCATCAAGCTCTGGAAAGAAACGGGCGATGAATCCCTCCGGAGCACGGCGCAAAAATTGCTATCCTACACGGTCAACCGTCGGACAGATTATTATGCGTGGTATTATACTCATCCAAAGGAGAAATCGCCGATTACCCATGACAATTACCATACGGGGGGAATTCTCGATGCGCTCCTCGATTATTACGAAGAATCGGGCGATGACCGTTTCATGAATATTTACCGGCACGGGCTCGCGTTCTACCGGGAGCACCTGTTCGATAAGAACGGTGCACCGCGGTGGATGAACGATAAACGGTATCCCCATGATATTCACGGCGCTGCACAGGGAATCATCACCTTTACGAAGGCAAGCCGTCATGTCGAAGCATACAGGGAACAAGCTACAACAATCGCCGAATGGGCGCGGAACACGCTGTACCGTCCCGAAACCCATGATTATGCCTACCGTAAGGGACGGTTCATGACATGGAACTACTCGCTCATGAGGTGGTGCAATGCATGGATGGCGCGGGCGCTCGGAGAGCTGCTGACAGTTAAATGACACATACAGATGGCAGTGTAAATTATTATTGTATCACTTACTGAAAACGGATTACCATTCATGATAGGCAGAGAACTCGAATTTGACACATCACTGTCGTGGCCTGAACGACTCTATATAAAGATATTCGGAATACCCATAAACGGCCTGAGAATCAGAGCGCGGAGAGTGCTGCCGCTCATCTCTTCACAATATAAAAACATCCTTGATTCAGGCTGCGGACAGGGAGTATTTACCTTCGAGATCGCCCGCCGTCTCCCCGGCAGTATGGTTACGGGAGTGGATACGGACCGGGGAAAGCTTGAAAGAAACGGACGGATCGCCCTGTCGGCGGGATTGACCAACTGCCGGTTCGAATATATGGATATGACCAGACCGTCGAACAACGAACATTATGACCTTGTTCTCAGCCTCGATGTCCTCGAACACATCGATGACGATGACAGCATACTCCGTTTTTACCATTCCGCTTTAACGTCCGGCGGGAATCTGATCCTTCATGTACCTGCATATCACCGACGGTGGTTTTTTTTCCGGTGGAAGCAGAATTTCGATGTTGAAGGGCATGTCAGGCCGGGCTATTTAATGGAAAATATTACGGAGAAAGTCAGAAATGCGGGTTTTACCATCTCGGAGCACCACTACACATACGGCTGGCTCGAAACGATCACCAATAATATCTCGTACCTGATCACCGGCGCCGGGATGAAACATAAATATTTGTATGCGCTTGTATTTCCGCTGCTTCTTCTCGTCTCGTATTTCGGGAAAGACAGCAAACCCTCCCGCGGTGCGGGAATCCTTATCCTGGCGGAGAAGCCATAGACAATGTCAGCACCGACTCCACATGAAATAGTCCTTGTTCAGCCGGGACCGCACCGTATGCAACTCGGCGGAGCGCTTCTCCACCTGCCTCTTGCTCTCATGTCCCTTGCCGCATGGCTGCGCCGTGACGAACGGTATGGGGATTGCATCCGGATTCTCGACATGCACATACACAAACCCGACCCATCCATGTTCGAGCGAGCACGGATAGTCGGCATCACCGCCATGACCGGGCAACAGGTGTATTACGGGCTGCAGGCGGCTGCGATGGTGCGGCGTGTCAATCCGAAAGCGATAATCGTCTGGGGCGGCGTCCATCCCACCCTCATGTACGAACAGACTATCCGGCATGAGTTTGTCGATGTGGTAGTTTCGGGCGAAGGCGAGGATACCTTCAAAGATGTTGTCGATGCGGTTTTTTCGGGCGTACCAATCGAGGGAATTCCCGGCACCTGCGTTAAGGACGGCAACGGAGGAATTACTGCCGGACCGGAGAGGGAACTGCTCGACATGAACGATCTTCCGCTGCCGGCTTACGATCTTGTGGATATCCATGATTACAGCGGGATAGAATTCCAGTTCGATTACCAGTCCTCGCGAGGATGCCCCTTCCGCTGCGGTTTCTGTTATAACACGGTCTTTTCGGGAAGGAGATGGCGGGCCAAAAACCCAGTAAAAGTCGCGGAAGAGCTGGCATATCTTCAGAAACGCCATGCTGTCAAAAATTTCGCCATGGCGGACGACGAGTTTTTCATCGATACACGGCGAATCGAGACGCTGTTCGGGGATATCCTCGAACGGGGGCTCCGGTTCGGAATCGTTGCTTCCTGCAGGCTCGACATCATCCGTAAATTCTCGCCGGAATCTCTGGCCATAATGAAAAAGGCCGGTGTATTCCAATTGTTTTTCGGCGCCGAATCCGGTTCGGAGACAACACTATCCCTCATCCGCAAGGACATAACCGTCAATGACATTATCGAGGGCGCACGAAGGGTTGCAGAAGCAGGAATTCGCCCAATCCTGAGCTTTATGAGCGGTTTTCCGGGCGAAACATTCGAACAGTTCGGGCAGACGCTCGATACTATAGAACGGCTGCGGAAAACACACCCGCTCATAACGGTCAACGGCGTATTCCCCTTTAATGCCTATCCGGGAACGGAGCTGTTCTGCAAATCACGGGAAATGGGCCTTAAAACACCGGAAACACTCGATGCATGGGGAAGCTGGAACTTTCAGTACGAGCCCGATAATCCCTGGCTTGACAGAAGAATGAAACAGTGGATGCAGATAAGTTTTTATATTGTCCGGTTCAGGTACTACCTTGCACGGTATGGAGACCGTCACGGGAACGGTTTCAGGGTTCGTCTCGTCAGGTTATTATCCATGCCGCTTACTCTTTCGGCGCGAATACGCTGGTCGAAGCGCTGGTTCGGTTTCGCATGGGAATGGAGGCTTTTCGCTTTTATGGTTCGAAAGACCTTCGGATATTTATAGAGTCGAGTGTTATCTTCCTGGTACGTTCTATTCACACGATTGAATAGAATGCGTTTTTAACGGATGAATTTATTTATATACCTCATAAACCATAAAATTTACATTATATTTACATTTATCGCTGCGCTTATGAACTATTCGAATTAACCGTATTATTTTTTATAAATGCAACGCCTGCTTTGGCAGAGGCGTGTAACAGAAGAAACGAAAACACGAAGACATACATTAAGATAACCGTAATCAGAAGGACTATGTACCATGAAACGAAGAAATTTTATTAAAACGGCAGCGACCGGCGCCGGGACCATCACAGCTCTCTCCATGTGCGAGATGTTTAAGCCGAACGATGCGGGCGCTTTCCCGACAAGCGGAGGAATGGGTGTCGAAGAGGCGCTCTATATGCTCGATAATGGCAAAGAAAAGAACATCGCTCCTGCAATCAGGCCTGAAATCCTCTCCAATCCCCGGGCAGTTTTCATCATCGAAACCCATGTCGATGCCCGTAAGGACGAAAGCGGCCATTTTACCGAAGCGGTTCCTCAGCTCGAATCTGCGGGACGGAGTGTCGCAGCGGATATCTTCGTGAAAGGCACGGCGAAAGGCGGTTCGACATTCATCAAGCCGAATTTTACGTTTGTCTACGATTATTGTTACAACAGGACAACCGGAGTATATTCATCGCCCGATTTTATCGGCGGCATGGCCGAGCATCTGCGTGACCTCGGGAACACGAACATCGTATGCGGCGAGGGCCCTACGGCAGCGAGAATACACCGGCTCGGCGGCGTTTACGATGCATTCGATGCGCATAATTTACCCATGATCGAGGCGGGTTACGAGCGGTTTTCACATTTCAAAAAGCATGAGCTCAACTGGAAGAAAACACAAAATTCCCTCATCTGGAAACAGATTCCCTATTTCCGACCTATCGCCGATGAGGACAATTTTTTCATCAACGTTTCTGCGCTCAAATGTCATTTTACCGCACTGACAACACTCACGGTTAAGAACCTCCAGGGATGCGTCCCCGTCGGGTACGGTCAGCTCTGCACTTCCTGGGATGCATTCGAACATGACGCCGAGCGCGCGGGAATACCCTATAAGCGGGATTTCTACAGTGATTTCCAGCAGCGGATCGAAGCATCGTTTCTCAAGCACCGTGCAGCGGGTTTCAAACGATGGGACCCGACGGGCAGTTACAAGCGGTACGAGGACAAAGGCGGATGGGATGCCTACAAAAAAGTTAAAAAAGACCCGGATGCGCTGAAAGACTTCATGAACGGCATAGACTCGCTCATGCAGCATGAAATGTGGATTCAGCGCGGGCTCGACAATGCCGAAACGCTCAAACCCACGATCAGCATCGTCGAAGGAATCATCGGCCTGGACGGCGAGGAACTCAACAGGGACAGGATCGGTGACGACCAGTTATGCAACATAATTTTTGTCGGCCTTTCGCCCTTCGAGATCGATGCGGTCGCGAGCTATTACATGGGTCACGATCCCCGGGAGCTCTGGTATACCAGAGTTGCAAAAGAACGCGGTTTCGGCGAATGCGATCCCGGCAAAATAGATATCTACTGGATACGCAACGGAGAGATTATCCCTCTGAAAAATCTCTCCGAGATCAAACGTCACCCGATCGGACTCAACTGGGCGCGTCTGAAAGACCCGAACGAACGGCTTTTCTGGTAAAAAGAGCCGGATAATATTCGTAACCCTGTCCTGTTGAACAAGTTCAGCCTCACCGACTGGTACAAACTGTAAACCGCGCCTGATAAAGCGTATATGTTTCCCATCAGAACGCGACTTAAAAATGCTCTTTAGTTTCACAGGCTTTACCGTTCACTCGCACACGATAACGGAGAAATTCTCAAAAAGGCCGTATCCAATGCTGTCATATTCCACCCCCGAAGGCTGATGTTCAGGCGCGGACTCGAACATGGCAGGCCATGCCCTCCCGTGAGGGGGATTGTTATGATGCGGCCCGAGGAGATTTTTCAGCGTCCCGTATACAACGACCGTAATCTCATTGGTGCCGTCCTGCACCATGCCGGTGATATCCGCTTCATAGGGCGGCCAGCCTATTATTCCTGCCGGTTTCCCGTTTACCTGTATCTCAGCGACACAGCCGAGCCACTTCCCGAGGCGGACGAGATACCTCTGTTTGCCCGCGGAAAGTGTATATGTTCCGGTATACGATACCCCGTCTGAATAGAACGGCAGCGCCTGGTCTTTCCATGACCCCACCGTAAGCGGCAAAGGTGATACGATCATCGAGCCTTTCTCAACGGCTTTCAATCCGAAGTTCCCATAGATATACACCGGCTCCAGTTCGGAATGAATGGTCATCGGTGAAGCAGTGAGCGTAAGATTGTTCATCCCCGGTCTGACATGCTCTCCGATGTCGTACACTCCGAATGACCGGTCGAGCCGCCATTCACCCGGACGTGGTTCGACAGCTTTCCCGTTTATGCTGACCTTCCACAGGTTCGGCCGTTCGACTACAGCCTGAAGCGATGCCGTATCGACACCATTATCAACGCTGAACGGGAATCGCGCCTCGAAACCGGATTTCGGCGGAAATACATTCTTATCAAGAATATTGGTTTTATACTGGACAGCCCTGTGCCATGGATCGCCTGAAAGCCCGAACTGTTTGAATATCGCCTGAGCGGCAGTGAAAAAGTACATGTCCTTCTGCTCTCTGCCGCCCAGTTTCAGATCACAGTAGTCAAGCGTCAGCGCATTGGGAGCTGTCATCTTGACGGTGAGTTCTCCCGATAACGGGACCGGCGTCTCCTTCAAACAGGCCGTCTTTACTTTCAGGCCCTTTTCAGCGGAACGGCCCGCGAACAGGAGGAGGCTTCCCGCCGGAGGAAGATTAAAGGCAACCGTTAAATCTTTACCGGAACTCTTTGCAGGGTATGATGTTATCTCTCCGCTTATCGGGTCGAACTCAAGTACTGCGCGGCCTTGCGTTTTCAGCGCCCCAGTGGAGCTTTCGGTCAGGCTGGTGTTGACAAGGAAAATCAATTCCCCGTCCTCGAAACGGCGGCGGTGATGAAACAGTTTACCGGAAATATTCTCGGGCTGTATTATTGTAAAATCTTTTTCAGCGAGAACCGTACGGGCATTCTGCTCTGAAACGGAACCGGCTCTGGTCCACTGCCCCGGATACTGTGAAGCAAGCGACGGGATTGTTTCCGATGCTGTGCCGTCCACGAACTTCGGCGCATCGACAAACGACAGAATTTTCCCTCCGGTCTTAAGATAATTCTCGATCAGCCGTGCTGTCGGGAGGTCGAGATTTTCCATGCCGGGAGGAAACACAACGAGATCATATGAACGCTTACCAACGATAAATTTACCGTTATCAGCCGACCCGTGATCCTTGATGATGTTTTCGCACCCGATGTCATATTCAACCTGATAACGCTCCAACTGCTGTACGAATTCCTGGAACGATTTACCGATAACGCCGCACTGTTCGTTTTTCTCCCCGATACCATAATACATCCAGGCCGTTGTGGTCGGTTCGATAACGAGTATATGGTTGATCTGCGCGCCGGAAGAGAGGGCAAGCGACAAACGCCCGAAATAATCGACCTGCTCTCTGTATAATTTCCACCAGGGTTCGTGGTATGAAAACGACTGCGGATGATCGCGCTTCCGTGCGCCCATGATGGTGACATAGGAAAGATGTTGATTGAGTGTATTCACCCCGAGAACATACTCCCAGTCCCCTATCCTTTTCATGTCCTCGAAGCGCAGGTCCCATCCCCCGGCGCCGTATGTTTCGCTGAGGGTTCTCGTGCGCCCCATCTGGTTGGCGGCACTGATCAGCTCCTTTACCGCACGGGCATTCCCGAACTGGGCGTTCACATCTTCGCTGTATTCGTTCATGAGAATGTCGATGGACGGAACATCGTGCCATGCATACATCGCCATGTTATCGCCGCCGTGATGGGGACTCGGCCACCCGTGTTCCCAGTAATGCCCCGTCCAGAACATATTGTTTTTCTGACAGTAGTCGTGCCACGGTTTGCTCCATCGCTCGATAAACTGTTCGAGAAGCAGCCCATAATAGTCATGGCGAACCCGTTTCCAGTCGCCAGTCTCTTCGAAGAGCGACGGCAGCGTTGCTTTGAGATCGTACCCCCAACGCTCGCTGAATTTATCGAACAGCGAGGGTGTCCAGCGCAGGCAGTTGGCGGCAGGCGGAGCGATATTCGGCTCATCGGTAAAAATGCCCGGAACCGTTTTCCCGAACTCGCTTCCTATGCTCTTTTCATACCCGCTCATTGTCACTTCAATGAACTTCTCTGTAACACCATCGAGGAGAAGATCGACATACGAGTATCCGCCATACCATGGGGATTTACCGTAATATGCCAGATCGAACACATAGTAATCGCCCTTCCTGTTCCGTTCCTGATCGAGACGGCCGGTTATATCGACAAAGCCGGAATCTTCTTTTTTTAGAACGAGATAGGGTTTCTGCGCCGCTTTTCCGGGGAGCTCTGTCGCGCGGCGAAGAACGAGCCCCTGGCCTTTCTCGTATGATTCGGGCATCTGCGCGGGTACATTACCGCCGGCGAACCCGCTCGGATATGAATTCTCGTCATACAGCCATACCTCGATACCGAGCGTTTTCGCTTTATCAACCGCATATCTGCACAGGGTAAACCACCTGTCCGAGAGATAGGGCGTTATGAGCCCGGGACGGGGATGAATGAACAAGCCTCCGACATTTTCAGCTTTGAAATCGGCAAGCTGCTCATCGATTTCCTGCTCCGTGATATCGTCGTTCCATACCCAGAACGGTACGGTGCGGTATTGAGCGGGAGGTTCCGCGAACAAAGTCCTGAGCTGGGCAGATGTTTTCACATCCGAGGTGATCTCAGGGACAGGGCTTTCAATCTTCGAAGAAGTACATCCGGCGTAAAGCAGGATTGCCGCAGTAACAATTACCCCGTAAAAAAGACCTTTACGCATTGTCGACGCTCCTCAGAAAAAGGTTTCCCGACGCGATATATAAGGAAACGGTCATGGTATGACTTCGTGTGCATGAATACTTCATGTTATCATAATACAGCCGATAACCGGATTCACTTCTTCCGTTCACCTGCCATGATAAAGGATGCTTTCAGCCTCACATCATTCTTCTCGAACCCGTGATTGGGCTGAAAACAGGTTCTCACTCCCGGTCCGTTCGCTGTGAAATACTCCTTGTACATATCGTTCATCGGACCGTAATCGTTGATGTTCCGCAGATATACATTCGCCGATACAATATCTTCGAATCCGAGCCCGGCTTCCTTCAGAACATCGAGGTGGTTCTGCATAAGCTGCCTGAACTGCTTTTCAATATCGACCGTCCCGATACCCTCGGATGGTACATATCCGGTCTGGGCTGATAGATAGAGTATGTTTCCCGACCACATTCCGGGACTCGCTGTCGGGGCTGTTTCGCCCGGACCGTACTTCATGCTCGGGGGACGAACCACTTTGCGGGTCGAAAGATCGGTGGTCGCTATACAGGTAACCTCGACATGATTCCCGCCGGGAATTCCTTCCACGAATACGGTGACACGCGCGGGCTCGTTACCAAACTCGAAAAATTCGCTGTAGACCTTGTTGAAAACGCCGTAATTCTCATAATTGTCAAGATATATGTTGCTCCAGACAACATGACCGAAACCGAGTCCGGCTTCTTTGAGCGCCGCTTCCATGTTCTTCATGGCCTGACGGGCCTGATCCTCGAATGTTTCGGGCTGACCGCCGCCGGGAATGGCGCTTCCCCTTCCCGAAACATAGAGGGTATTCCCCGCAAGAACACCGAGACTGTAGGTAAGGTCTTTCGGCCCGACTATCTTACGTTCGGACAGGTCGCTATATGCTATGGCGGTTATTTCAATCTGCGACGGACCGGGGATATTGGCGACGCTGATAGTCGTCCGCGCCGGTGAATTCGACGGGAACGTCTCTTTCCACGCCTTTGTCATTTCACCCGCCTGATCGGGGTCCTCGAGCATCACCCAGGCCTGGACGACATTTTCAAGGTCGAGACCCGCCATTTTGAGAGAATTCTGTATGCTCTTCATGCACCGCTGTGTTTTGGCGTAATATGTTTCATCGGGGCTTTCGGGATTACCGTCGCCGGTCCCGGCAACGAAATATGTCTTTCCCACCATAATGCCGGAATAATACAATGTCGGAGCCGCTCCCGGACGGGAGAATTTTTTAATGAGGGGATCGGCTGCAATGCTGTATGAAATGAACAGGACGATGATTATACACATCAATAAACAGAAGGTGATTCTTTTCATGGTATCGTTCTCTCCTCACCATTAAAAATGTGAACTACGTTCATTAATTGAGATTTTTATCCCGGATATATGTCGGATACTAGATTTTTTACTATTCCGCACTACACAATTTCAAATAAAAAAACCGTTAATACAAGCTCTTTTTTACACATGCCTTATCATGTTTCCTTTTTTTATGGTTTATTTATTGTGGATAATAATAATGTTGCTATTATATGTCTAACCGAGTGTTATGCATGTCTTTTAAAGTAATGTATTCAATGTTTCGCTTTGCTTTCGAGATTATTACCGTGATATTTCAGATACCAATGAAATATATAATGATACCTTAACGGTTTTTGCATATAATAGTACTGTCTGTTTCATGATGCGGAACGAAAATATATGGACTCATTAATTGCTCAGACATGATCCTTATAATATCCCAAACAGTAATATTCGGAATCATCGGTATAGATAGCAATTACCACACGGAGTGTAACCCATTATCTGAGAAAGGATAAACTCCCATGAAAAACAGCGCCAAGGACAACCCTTCCAAACGTACATCGCTCACCCGGCGTCATTTCATCAAAGGAACGGCTGCAGCGGCGGCAGCCTTCACTATTGTACCGCGTCATGTGCTCGGAAACGGCGTCAAATCGCCCAGCGACAAGCTCAACGTAGCCGGAATCGGAATCGGCGGTGTCGGAAAAAGTAACATCAAGAATCTTGCTGACGAAAACATCGTCGCCCTCTGCGATGTGGACGATAACTATGCTGCGGAAGTCTACAAGCTCTATCCCAATGCAAAGACATACCGCGATTACCGGGTCATGCTCGAAAAGCAGAAAGATATCGATGGTGTCGTCATCGCGACACCTGACCACACCCATGCGGTGATCGCCATGATGGCGATAAAAATGGGAAAGCACGTGTACTGCCAGAAACCCCTGACAAGACTCGTTTCGGAAGCCCGTGCGCTCACTGAAGCCGCCCGTAAATATAAAGTCGCCACCCAGATGGGTAACCAGGGCCATTCAGGCGAAGGTGTTCGTCTCATCTGCGAATGGATATGGAACGGGGCAATCGGCACGGTTCGTGCAGTCGATGCATGGACCAACCGTCCTGTCTGGCCTCAGGGCATAGACCGTCCCAAAGACACGCCGCCGGTACCATCCACGCTCGACTGGGACCTCTGGCTCGGACCGGCACCCATGAGGCCCTACAATCCGATCTATCTGCCGTTCTCATGGCGTGCATGGTGGGATTACGGCTCGGGAGCGCTCGGCGATATGGCCTGCCATGTCCTCGATCCCGTATTCACAGCGCTCAAACTCAAATACCCGACAAGCGTCGAAGCGAGTATCTCGACCTTTGTAAGCCCCGAAAAGATGTGGGTGAAAGTCGACAACAAGGAAACGTTCCCCCAGGCTTCCATCGTCCGCTATAATTTCCCTGCCCGCGGAGATATGCCGCCGCTTAAAGTCACCTGGTACGACGGCGGGCTTTTACCCGAACGTCCGGCCGAGCTTGAGCCCGACCAGTCGATGGGAAACGGCAGCAGCGGTGTGATCTTCATCGGCGACAAGGGTAAATTGATGTGCAACGAATATGGCGATAAACCGCGGCTGATTCCCAAAACCGTGATGGATTCCTATAAGCAGCCTCCTCAGACAATCCCGAGAATTGTCGGCTCTCACGAACAGGATTGGGCGCGTGCCTGCAAGGGCGGAGAACCGGCATGCTCCAATTTCGATTATTCGGGGCCGTTGACAGAGATGGTTGTCATGGGTAATCTTGCCATGCGTTATCCCCAGAAGAAGCTCGAATGGGACGGGGAAAACATGCGTGTGACCAATTTCCCGGAAGCGAATGATTACGTCCAGACACATTACCGCGAGGGATGGACATTATAAGCGCTTCTGCCGGATGTTGTATAGTAAGGTTATCATACCGGCATTGCACCTTTTTCCGGACATCTTGTTGTTATCGATGCTTCCGGACACAACGTACTATATAATTTTCAAACGTTTCACCTTCATTTATCGGTGAGAAGGGAAATATTTTATGAAAAACGGACAATTCAATCGAAAGAGGCGAAAATTACTGGTCAGCGGCGCGTCGCTGGTCGGAGCGACCATGGGAGGTTCCCTGTTCACCACTCTGACGGGCGGGTGCGAGGAAAAAAAGACGGGGACAGTAAAAAAATCTGCGGGGCAACCATCACGATACCTCAAGTACAAGGACAAGCTCGACAGATTCTTCAGCCCTGTTCTTCAGGATGTCATGGATGCCATGAATGTGAGGGTGCAGTGCATGAATCCGGGAATCCGGCCTCTCGACAACAAAATGAAGGCATGGGGTGAAGCGGTGACCATTTATCTGGAAACCGTAACTAAAGTACCCGATAAACCGTTTCAGATGGAGATGGAGCTCCTCGATGATACAAAGGAGGGCCAGCTCATCGTCGCCCAGTGTAATGCTCCCCTGCTTTCAGCTTTCTGGGGCGGGCTTCTGACGAATGCGGCGGTCGGACACAAAGTATCCGGCGTTGTCATCGACGGCGGCGCACGCGACTATAACGAGATAACGGAGCTGAATTTCCCCGTTTTCTGCAAGGGTCTCTCTCCCTATGATTCCCTCGGACGGATGGATGCAAAAGAACGCGATATTCCCATCGAATGCGGCGGTATCAGGGTTTGTCCGGGTGACCTTGTCTTTGCCGATGTGGACGGCATCGTGGTCGTTCCGCAGGACATCGTCGACGAGGTTATCGCCAAAGCATGGGAAAAGGTCATAGGCGAGAGCAAAGTCCGCGAGGAACTCCGTTCCGGCGCGGGTGTCGTCGATACATTCAAAAAATACCATATTCTTTGATTTTTTCGAGAAACAGCGAACCATTACATTCAAACGGGTGATAGAATGAAACCGTTAAAAAAAGGCAGCAGGAGACACTTCATCAAATCGGCAGGTATCGGCTCACTTGCCGCATCGGGCGTCCTCGGTACATCCGTGTCATCATGCGGGACATCGGGGAAAAATGCCCGGGCCCCCAAAAAGCGGATCATGGTGGGTACGTTCAGCGATGAGACCAATACGTTCATCAACGAGAAACGAACGCTCGACGATGTGAAAAAATCCGCCCGATACGGTGATGACGTGTTCAAAAAAGGCGGACGGATGGTCCACGGCACCCCCGGCGGCTCCATGGACGGATTTGTGGACGTTCTCGAAATGTACGATATCGAACTTGTCGGCTCGATCGAGGCCCACGGTAATCACCGGATCATGACCGAAGAGGTGTTCGATTATGTCACCGGCTGTATGCTCGATACTCTCGACAAATATCCGGTGGATGCCGTCTATCTCAATCTTCACGGCGGCGGGTGCACGATCGGGCATGATGACCTCGAGGGCGAAACGCTCGCGCTGATACGCAAAAAGGTCGGCCCCGATATTCCCATTGTCTTTACCATGGACCTCCACTGTACGGTCACTCCCCTGATGGCCGAGGCGGCAAATGCAGTCAGCGTCTTCCGAACCTACCCCCATATCGATGCATTCGAGTGCGGTTACGAGGTTGCCTCGATTCTTATGGGCGCTCTGTCCGGAAAGGTCAAACCGGTCATAGCGGTCAGGAAAATCCCGCTCATGATCGGTCCCCCGCTGAACGTTCTCACGAGCGAAATGCCCATCAAACATGTGTATGACCGCGCCCGCGAAATGCAGCGGATGATACCCGGAGTCCTCACCTGCTGCCCGTGCCACGGATTCATGCAGCAGGACATACCGACACAGGGCGCAGGAATCATCGTCACAACCGACGGCGACAGGGAGCTTGCGCAAAAGCTCGCGGACGAACTCGGCGACCTGATGTTCAAGTATCGCAAAGAGTACTGGGTGCATCTGCCCGGGCCGGAGGAAACGATACGTCTCGCCAGGAAACCCTCGGACAAACCGTATGCAATTGCGGACGGCGGCGACAACATCGGCGCTGGCGGCGCGGGTGACGGGACCCATCTGCTCCGCGAGATACTGAAACAGGGAGTCGATTCGGCGTTTGTCCAGATATATGACCCGGAATCGGCGCAGAAAGCCTTCGATGCCGGTGTCGGCTCCACAATGACTCTCGATGTCGGCGGT
This sequence comes from bacterium, assembly GCA_021372535.1. NCBI lineage: Bacteria > bacterium. The sequence goes on along the minus strand of JAJFUH010000043.1, from coordinate 6,688 downwards.
AAATCCGATCCCATGTACGGCCCGCCGGTCAATGTGACGGGCAAGGTCAGCGGTGTGTCAAAGGAGGGCGATTCATGGCATCCGGCTGCCCGAATCGAGGTCAAGGGTGTCACCATCCTGCTCAATACGAAGCGGATAGGCCCCGACGACCAGACAAACGTGCGCGCGATGGGCATCTTCCCGGAAAAATACCGAATGACCGTCTGCAAGGGCGGATTTGCGTTCCGTCCTCAGTATCCGGCCACCGTGTACAATTATATCCTGTGCGCGTCGCCCGGATATTCTTCGCCCGATCTCACGACCTTTACATGGAAACGGATACCGCGACCGATATACCCGCTCGATGATATCTGAGAAGAAGGGGCAAAGGGACAAAGGGGCAAAGGGACAGAGGGATAAGGGAAAGAACCCTATACTGACAGGAAAGGCCGGATAATATATCATTCCGGCCTTTTCGATATTCTCCCTGAAGAGATTGATCACCGTTTGAGCGTATATGCGGCTCCCCTCACATTGGTGCGAATCCTGTATACCTTGTCGTTGCATAATACATAGAGCGTCTTTCCGTCCTCGTCCCCGAAACAGCAGTTGACCGGCATGAGCGGAAAATGGATATAGCCGAGCATATCGCCGTCCGGCTTGATGATCTGAAGGCCGATGATCGATGTTATGTATACGTTGCCGAGCTCATCCATGGTCATGCCGTCTACCTGCGGGTTGACGCTCTTTGCGTCAAGCACCTCAGGGGTCACGTAGAGATCACAGAATTTGCGACCGTTTGAGAGGCTGCCGTCCGCATTGATGTCATACGCCATGATAAAGTTGTCGGGTGTGCTGTTGACATAGAGGATCCTGCAGTCGGGACTCAGGATGAGGCCGTTGGGCTTTTCGAGCGTTCCCGGCTCGATGACCCTGATGACCTTACCATCCGGCTTGCGGTAAAATACGCTCCTGCCGGGCTGCATGAAGGGCTTGGGGAGAATCTGCGGATCGGTGAAATAAATGCCGCCCTTGTCGTCGACAGCGAGGTCGTTCGGCCCGTCGATCCGGACGCCGTTGTACCTGTCCGCCAGCGTCCGCACCACGTTACCCTTCGTGCTCATTTCGATCACACGGTGGCCGAACATATCGCAGACCGCCATGTTGCCGTTGCCGAGCGGGAAGGTACCGTTCGTTTCCATGCCGGTAGCTATGTAACGGTATGTGCCATCGGGGTCCATCTCGACCGTGGCGCTTTTATCGGGAAAGCCATTCCATTTGTCGTCATATCCCATACTCGAAAAATAGAGCTTCCCGTTTATCCATGACGGGCCTTCGCAGTAACAGAGTCCCGGTCCCTTTTTCGCTCCATCTACCACAAGCTCAATCTCCGAATCTTCTGGAATAACGGCATGATACTCCGCAAGCTTCCGGGCCATGATTTCGGTATAATCGGAGCGGACAGGCCAGAACACATCGAGCACATCACAGCCGTATGGGCCGGTTGAGCCGCCATACACCATCCCGGAAGGAATGTATGCAACATCACCCGCCTGCATCTGGTCGACGCTGTCGAGGAGAATCTCGTCAATCGACCCGCGGAGCACGATCATGAGGTGCTCTTCGGGCTGGTTTTCACGGGCGAAAGCAGTGTTGGGATCCATTCTGAGAAAACTCAACTGCACACCCTTACCGGCGATAAGACGGGTGTTGGCTTTCGGAGCAATCTCGGTAAACTGAACATTGTACAGGTCATACACTTTCCCGGGAGCGATTGTCGGTGCGGCAATAAAACCACCTGCGGAAACTGTCGAAGGAACCTTCCGTACTCCCGCTTTTTTCAGATAATCGGGCCGGACAGGACAGGAAACATCGAGGATTTCGGCGCCTTCACTGCCGGCTTTGACCGCGTTTTCGGCGCCTTTTTCAAGGTATACAAACTCGTTAAGCTCGCGGTATCCCGATATGGGTGTCATTCGCTCGCTGCCATGAGCGCGCATGGTAACATTGGCGCCGTTAATGAGCTGTTCGACTGAACCTTTCATGACGACCATGATGCGTTCGCCGGTCAGCTTTTCGCGGGGGATTTCCGCTCCCGGGGAAAATGTCATCCAGCTTACAAGCGCCCCTCTGCTCCAGTACATCCGGGCTTTCACGCCGGAAGCAATCTCTGTCTCGGGAAGATTTTTAAGAGAGGCTATAACGCCCGGTTGAAGATTGGGGATGATTTTTGTATCGGGAATATCGGTACGGATACGCTCCCTGATGCCGTATTGCCTGACAATATCATCGTTCGCCGATTTCCACGCTGGCTGTTCCGATTTCTTCGAACAGCAAAAACATGAAACGAGCACGATCAGGCTTGCCACAATCACAGGGATATACATCTTTATCGTACGTTCGGTTTTTCGCATACACCTATCCTCCGGTTATGTGCTCACATCTTTCCAAATAATGTAATAACAACTCTATATCCAGAATTCATTCAATTATCCGATCGTTCATGAAATCGTTCCATACGCGCTCGAACCATATGTCTTCATGCGGTATCGGCCGCACAGTCTCCCATTCACACTCACAGACCCCATTTTTCAATGTGATAACCTGGATACGGTCCGAGAGTGTATCTTTTCCGGCAGTAAAACGAAACTGATCGGGAAGATTGTCTGACGGCAGAACACCATCTGAATCCCAGACCAGATACGATCCCCTGCTTTTTCCGCCGCTTTCAATGTAAAAGGCAATCGCGCTCAGATATGCATATCCGGCGAGGAGAAGGTCATAATTACGGTATGCGTCGGGCAATTCAGCGAGAGCCCAAAGCCGTGTCGAGCTTTCAAGGTTTCCGAGCATATGTGCCGTATCCGTTATTGCGGAACGGATATCTTCGAGACACCGCAGAATCCCGCCGCATCTGTCCATCCGTTCGTGAATGGATGACCTCAGCGCAGCAACCGTGCTTTCCTGCCCGATATTAGCGGCAAAACGCTCCCCCATCGCCAGTTTCTTTTCCACCTGCGCCATACAGGCAGATAGAAACTCATCCAACGGCGGAGGCTGTTCCCTGTAACGCCGTGAAATATACTGTGCTGCACGGGTGCTGCCCACCTGTCCGGCATTGAGAGCGCTCCCGCCGGGCCGGTAGACTCCATGGCTCCCGTTCACCTCGCCAACCGGGAAAAAGTGCTTCCGGTTGCTCTCCCACCAGATATCGCCGTACAGGCCGCCGTTATTGTGCTGGGCGCATACGGCGATTTCGAGATAATCCCGGCGGAGATCGATTCCATGGTCTTTGAAAAGGGCAACAGCCGGAGGATTCATGTGTTCGAGACGTTCAACGGGGATTCCATAAAGCGCGCCTGATTTTTCAAGGTAATGGCGGCATTCCTCGCCGGAGAGCGAAAAATCGAGCTCCCCGTTTGTGGATGCTGATGAGGGATTGCGCGTATAGTCGAGATAAACCCGTCTCCCGCGTATCACGGTCTCGTTGTATACGAGGATATCGATGAGCGATGAACCGAAGCCGCGAACTTTATTCGCATCGAACGGCCACTGGTACCCTTTCAGGAATACCGCATCGAGCATACGTCCCGGATTGTCAAAATACCCGTCGAGAAACTCACGCTCGTTTCCGCCATCACAGTCAGTCGATACATACCGCGGCAGAACCTGCTGGAAAGTGCCCGAAAGGTTCCACCGGAATTTGACCGAAGCAATACCGAACTGCCATTCCGTGAGGTTTTTCCCTTTCACGCCCGCCTCGAATGCTATACCGCTCGCTCCGGTCTGGCATTCGGGATAGACCGATGCGCCAAACAATCCGGCCGGGCCGCCGGTTGCATAGACGATGTTCGTGCAATTGAAGAGCGTATATCTCCTGCTGGGATTTTCGAGTTCGTTGAGATTGAGCGCGAGCAGACCAGTCGCTTTTTCTCTCTGGCTATCGGTCAGTATTCCGATAATCATGAAGCCGTCAAAAACAGTTATACCCTTCTGCTCGATCTGTTCCCGGAGTTTTTCGGTCATATACCGCGAGGTCAGAGGTCCCGCCGATGTCGCCCGCTGCAAGGGATCGTGGTCGGTCTTGTAACCGGCATACTCGCCATACCGGTTGAACGGGAACGGGACGCCGATGTCGACAAGATGGCAGAAACATCCGGTGGACATCGCGGCTTCGACGAGCGCGATATCACCGTGCATCGCGCCGCCGATGTAAAGCGTCTCCGCCATTCCGCGCACAGAATCGGGAGTGTTCCCGGAAAGCGTCAGCTTGTAGTAGGTCTGTTTGTCGGACCCGGCGTTACGGGATGTTCCACCGGTTAAAGACTCGGTTACAATAGCTATATCGTCCTGCCCGAACGCATAGAGACGGTCTGCGGCGTTGAGTCCCGCAGCTCCGGAGCCGACGATGACGGTATTGAGTGAATATACCGGAACAGTCAGCCCGTGTATCGTGACAGTTTCGTATTTCATGGTTCAGCCTCGCGAAACAATCCTTTTACCCTTTCGCACACAGTGGTTACGGAACTATAACCGCCTTGACTGCTTCACGCTTTTCCATGACAGACAGCGCTTCGTTTGCCTGCTCGAGCGCAAAACGGTGTGTCACAAGCCGTGCAAACAGATCGGGACGGCTCAGGACAAGGTCGAGCGCCCGACGGACATGTCCGGTATCGCTCACCCAGATTCCCTGAATCCTGATATTGTTCCGCACGATATCCCGGTAAAAATCGATCGATTCAGTCCCCGCAGGCTGCGAATAACCGGCAGTAAGGTATGTCCCGCCTTTTCGCAGAAGTTTTATCCCCTCTTCTGCGACACCGGCGGCGCCTGCGGCTTCCACCACATAATCCGCTCCCCTTCCCCATGTGCTGTCCATGACCACCGCACGCCGTTCATCGGCAGTCGTTTCGCCCCGGTTCAGGAGGCTGGTCGCACCGAAATCTCCGCACAGACTGAGACGGTGAGCGGAACCGCCGATCACGATTATCTGCGACGCTCCGAGACTGCGGGCAAACGCAACCGCAAAAATACCGAGCGGGCCGGGACCCTGAACGACAACCGTCCGCCCGAGCAGGCTTTCCCTTATCATATCGAAAGCATGCGCCATGGTCGCCCCGGAACATGCGGCCGGTACGAGGGCTGCCGGATCGACGGTATCAGGAACCTTGAAGATATCCGTCTGAGGCCGCAACACGATATAATCGGCATAACAGCCGTTAAGGTACGGTTTTTCACTGAATGAAAATGTAATGCCATAAACATGCCGTCCGGTACAGAGCGAAGGTTCCCTGAGAACGGCGCAGTACCAGCATTTCCCGCAGGTGAGCCCACGGTTCCATATGATCCTGTCGCCGGCCACGAGCGGTAAACCGTTCACAGTCAGTTTTGCCCCGTTCATGTCCGTAATCGTACCGATACCTTCATGACCGAGAACGACCGGAAGCGGTATCCTCGAATCCTTTCCGTTCCACATGTGGACATCGGAACCGCACACACCCGAAGCGAGAAGCCTCACAAGAATCTCTCCGCGATCGAGAGGCGGTATTTCGACCTCCCTGAGAACGAGCGGCTGCCGAAACGATTCAAGTACCATTACTCTGCTTTTCACATTGTCCTCGTTTCACTTTACTATTCTAAATTGTGGCCATATCAATCTCAAATCTTCATTCGCCGGACTCTTTTTTACACGTGGTCCGCACTACCTGAACCTGAAAGCGAGGATTTACCCTCGCTCACCTGACGGTAAATGGGAAAGTAAACTGCAGCGTCACGGATCACACAGCCTGTTCTGCCGCCGTATCGCATGATTTCCGAACATTTTCCGCAGGTTATACAGCATTTTTTACGCTCCATTTGTCCTCTTGCAAGTATATCACGGGGAAAATAAGGGTATGCAAATGCCTGTCTTCCGAAGCCCGCCACAGCAAACCAGCCTTCGCGAATTCCACCGGCAGCGCAGTGGGCGCCGAATTCCCTCAGCCAGCTCAGACCGGTGGAAATAACCGCCATTCCGGGAACAGCTTTTTGAATCTCACGGCTCATGGCAAGCATCCTCTCAACTCCATAAAGCGGATGCTCACGTGGAACATACGGCCCGGTATCGTATGGCCTCCCGATATGCGGATTATAGTAAGGATTACCTGCGGTTACGTTTATAAGATTCACACCTCTGTGTGCCAGCAGTTTTACGAGTGATACCGGCTCTGATATATCATTCTTGCGCTCATCCTCATCATCGACTCCCCAGCCGTACGGAAACGGTACAGCGTCATATGCACCGAGCCTAACGGTAACAGCCAGTTCCCCGTTTGTCCGTGCGGTTATCTTGTCAATAATATTGAGCAGAAACCGTGTCCGGTTCTCGAAGCTGCCCCCGTACCTCCCCTCTCTCTCGCGGGCTGACAGCAGATCGGCAATCAGGTATCCGTGACAGCTCTTGATATCGACCGCATCGAAGCCGATTTCACCAGCAAGAATGGCCGCGTCAGCAAAGTGGTCTTCGAGTTCCTCGAGCTCATCATCAGTAATTATTCGGTATCGGACATCCTCTGAAAATCTGGTGTCAAGATAAGGGTTCTTTACCGCACAGACCGGTGCAGGAGCCGACTCGGGCCTGCTGTAACGGCCCGAATGGGTCAACTGGAGCACGGTGAATGGTTTACCGTCCGAACCGGAGCGGTTGGTTGCTCCGCGAACCGTCGAATCA
>JAJFUH010000042.1 GCA_021372535.1 bacterium | reverse complement strand
ATGGCAATGAAGAAGTGATACGCAACTATGTTGAAAAACAAGGTAAACAGTACAAACAAATCTATGATGCACAACTCTCATTTCTTGATGGCCTTGGGTGAGAGTTTGATACCTCGCAGCTCTGCTGCGGGGTAGTTCATTAATTTAACCACGGAGACACGGAGATGCGGAGAAAAACTCAATATTTATCTGAAAATACATTTTCATCCTTCGTTGTGACCATCCATGGTTATGAAGTTTATTTACAACAACATACATAATACTTTATTCATCTCAATAACTTGCCCCTCTGTCCCTATGTCTCTCTGCCCCTCTCAACTCATTTCAATTCAGCCGTTCCTGTCGACCAGTTCAGCACAACGGTTTTTCCTTCGACATCAAATTTCCAGTTATTCCCGTCTTGGCTGAGATTCACCGTAACCGGCCGGGTGGCTGATTTCGACCATGACATGGCAACGGCATTTCGCCATACATTGCGATGCGTTTTCATCATAATGGTATAATAGGGGTCTTTCTCATAGTTCCGGCGGATTGCTTCGAGCATTTCGGCGCTCATCTCGATACCGTCGGGTGTCAGCAGGTCGAGACGCAGAACAGCCTGTTGTCCCCGCATGATAAAGACATTATCGTTCTGCTCAGCCTTCTGTTGTTCGGGATGGAAACGGAGCTCCAGATCATGGGCATTGTCGAGTACAATATCGTCCGCAACTATGAGAACATCCGGCTTTATGAACAGAAAATGCCGCACAAACCGTTGCAGGCCCGAATTCCGTGGATATGCCTCCGTGGCATCGCCCGTGATGTGATCGAGTCCGGGTGTCGATTCGGCTCGGAGTATATGTGGTCGGGCCTTTTTTGCGTGGAGCGTCACGGCATCGAGAATGGAATCACCGCCGCCGAGCTGTTCTTTCCCATCGATGAGCAGGGTATTGTGCTGACCGGTGTACTTGCCGTAGTTGCCATCGTCACGGATGAGCCATTCTCCATCGCCGAAGAGGATGAAGTGGTTCTGGTCGGGGTGGGTATGATGAGCCGAGGAAGGACAATACACCATCTCCTGAATGGCTTTATGACCGATGTACGGACCGCACTTGAAGAATACGAACGATTCGTCGCCCGACCAGTCCGACCGCGCGGATACGAAGTCCATGTCGGTAAAGTGAAATAACGTGGGCAGGTCTGACGGAGATTGTGCGGGAACCGAAGGGTCATACCAGATCAGGTTGAGCCACTGGGTGTACGGAAAGAGCACATCGGCGCTGTCGAGTTCATCAGCCAGCCACTGCGCATAACCGTCGCGATACTCTCCAGCCAGCGCCCGCAGCTGGTAATCGGCGCCGTAGGAGTCCTTGCGGTAACTGTCGCCGTAATCGACCGCAGTATTGCCGCGAGCCCATGCATGTCTCGGGAGGGAGGTGTAGAGACGGTATCGGGCGGTATTACGGAACCACTCGTTATCGTACATGTCGGCACCGAGCAGTTCACGGGCGCAGTACATGAACTTGAGGAGGTGTTCGATGCCGTAGCTCCAGTAATTGATTCCTTCATGACTGGCGCCGTCCGGCCCGAGCATTTTCATCGTTCGTCCGTATCTGTCGAGGGTGAAGCCGATCCACTGCGATGCCTCTCCGACCTCGTCGAACAGCGCAAGCCCTGCAACGGCCAGGCCCGATGTATTGACCCACAGGTGATTCTGGAGATACGCCTCGTCCCATTCGGGCCAGGGATGTATCCTATATTCTTCGCGGTCGGGGACGATTCTCCCTTTAGTTGCAGCGTTGAACATCGCAGCCGCACGACGTATGAGCGTCGCACGAATGATGCCGAGCGTTTCCTTGTCGAGGCTGTCGTAACACCAGTCATAGACAAGGCCGAGCCCGAAAAGCTGGTGCCCGGTGGCGCAGTCCATGCCGTCTATCCATCCAAACCCCCATGTCGTATATGCACAGGAAGTCCGCGCCCAGTCGCGGACGCTGTCGAGGTATCGCCTGTCTCCGGTCAGAACACAAGCCATGGCAAGCGTTGACAGCGAGTTTCCGACATTGACCTCCCACCACTGTTCGTCATACCTGCCGTCATCGTAGCTCGTATATTTCGGAGGCCCGCTTTTAACGAGCTCGTTGGCCTGACTGAGGAGTTCGCTCCGGAAATGGGCATACTCGCCGCCGGTTTTTGCACGCAATTCGGTAATTTTTTTGCTGTTGAGAAAAATCCGCGGATGAATGCCCCGTACCTTTTCGAGGGATTGGGGAAGAGGATCGAGACGGTATTTCTCATCGACCGTATAATGGGGAATCGGTTCGACAGTGATGGTGTCCACCGATACATCCATCTTAACCATGTCATCCGGTTTCATCCATGAGGTGGTTCCCATTACGACCGACAGTCTGCAGAATTCCGTTCCCCATGGTGCGCGGAGCTCCCCGGTAAGACGGGTCCACTGTCCGGTGAACAGCATCGAGTAATCGGATACTGAAATCACTCCGAGCGAGCTTTTCGTGTCCGATGTCATGAATTCACAGTGAATGCAGGGAACCGGTAAATTCGAAAACGGGTTCGGCCTGATTACGGTTACCGTATCGATACGAACCCATGCGGATATGCGGTAATGCTGAAATCCGTTCATCGGTTTCCGTTCGGATATGGCGAGCGTCGATCCACCATGGACAGTGCCTCTGATTCGCAGAAAAGGCCCGCCGCTATCAGGGGCTTCGTTGCCTTCGGATCGTGATACGGTCATCGTTTTATCAGACGGCTTCCATCCGGAAAGCCCGGACTCGAAACCCCATACCGCTGTCTCTCCGGCGCGGCAATGTCCCGCAGACAGTAACCATACTGTGCATGTAATCAGATTGAGGGCGATGAAAAAATGAAGAAGCGGAGTATTAGTGCGCGCCGTGATAAAAGCGTTTTTCAGCTTTTTACGATACGTACCCGTGAGATGAATTTTTCCGGGCTGCATGCCGTTGTTCTCCTGTCTGGAATGACAACAAATATCATATGTATCTTGTCTATTGACGGCTGAATAAAAAAGAATCCGATGAATAACATGACTATATCCTGTCACTGATTGCACCACATAAGTAACATTACACAATATAGCGTGACAGTACAATGAAAAAGATATAAACGGCAGTCCTGTCTGTAAACCCGTTTTTTGTTTAAGAGCACTGTCTGGTATATCAAAACATGACCGGATAAAATTTATTTTACTCAATAATCGTGCTTGACTTCAATCATGTAAATGGATATAAAAGAAGGTAGAACCGCAGAACTCGGAAATTATCGCTCTATAAGAAATAAATCCATCCATACACGTGAAGGGAAGTATCGTATGAACGGAGTATCACTCGCTATTCATCCCATCGACCTTGTGATTATAGTTGCATACCTTGTCGGTATTGTCGGCCTGGGCTGCTGGGCCGGTTTGCGAAAGCGGACTGTGACGGAGGGGAAGGGATATTTTCTGGCAAACAAATCCCTCTCGTGGCCGATAATCGGCCTTGCGCTGTTCTCGACCAATATATCGACCATACATCTCGTAAGCCTCGCGCAGGAAGGGTATGTGAACGGCCTCGCGTACGGTAATTTCGAATGGATGGCGGCGTTCACCCTGATCGCGCTCGCGCTCTTTTTCGCCCCGTTTTATATCCGTTCCAATGTGGCGACGTTACCCGATTTTCTCGAAAAACGTTACAGCCGCCCCTGCCGCGACTGGCTTGCGATACTGTCCATCATCTCCGCGGTCTTTATTCATATAGGATTTTCACTCTATACCGGCGCAGTTGTTCTGAGGGGGCTTTTCGGAATCGATATCCTGGTGAGCATCATCTCCATTTCAATTCTTACCGGCCTCTATACCATTATCGGGGGTCTTCTTGCGGTCGTTCTGACCGAATCGATCCAGACAATAGTATTGATAATCGGCGCCGTATGTATCACATCCATCGCATATTTCAAGCTCGGTGGCTGGTCCGAACTTTCCGTCCATGTCAACCCGGTAATGCTTACGATTCTCCGTTCGGCAGATGATCACTCCGGATTACCGTGGTATTCGGTGTTCCTCGGTTATCCGATTATCGGTCTCTGGTACTGGTGCGCAGATCAGACCATCGTCCAGCGCGTTCTCGGAGCCCGGGATGAGAATCATGCCCGGGTCGGGCCGCTCTTTGCGGGATTCATCAAAATTCTCCCCGTATTCATTTTCGTGCTCCCCGGACTACTCTGTCTCGGGCTTATTAATAAAGGTGTGCTTCCTAACGAGCTTACCGATTCGGCGGATACCTACGCCTTCATGATCAGTCATCTTCTGCCGATAGGACTCAAGGGTATTGTCGCGGCGGCGCTTCTCGCGGCGCTCATGAGCACGGTCTCGGGTGCGCTGAACTCGATTGCGACACTGTTCAGTTACGATATCTACGGGCGATGGCATCCCGAAACACCGGAGCGACGACTCGTCATTATCGGTCGTATTGCCACCTTTGTCGCCATGATCGGAGCTATCATCTGGTCTCCGTTCGTGAGCCACTTTCAGAGTATTTTCCAGGGAATTACCGCGATTATCTGTTACATTGCCCCGCCGATCACCGTAGTGTTCATTACCGGCGTTTTCTGGCAGCGTGCATCATCGAGCGGTGCTCAGGCAACGTTGTGGAGTGGTTCGGTGATGGGATTTTTCGTTTTTCTGATGGACTGGTTCAAGGATAAAACCGGATGGAATATTCCGCCCATGATGTCGACATTCTACCTGTTTGTGATATGTCTATGCATCATGGTGCTCATCTCGTTATGGAAACCGCACCGGCATACCGAGGAAAGCAGATCCCTTGTATGGAAAAATCCCCTCGAAGCTCTGCGGGGAAAAGCATGGCCCGGGCTCGGGAATTACAAGCTTCTTTCCGCGCTGCTTTTTGTAACTATGGTTACGCTCTATATCATTTTTTCATGAAACCGTATATCAGATATCGGTCAGAAATGTATCGACGGCCCCGGCTGCCTTTCTGCCCTGGCTGATGGCGCGTACCACGAGCGATGCGCCCGATACGCAGTCACCGGCTGCGAATACCCCCGGCGTCGATGTCATCATGTTCGTATCGACCTCGATATTGCCCCGCTTGTCGGTTTTCAGCCCCAACTCCCCGATGAGCGGGCCGTGCTCCGCATGAAGAAATCCTGTCGCGAGCAGGACGAGATCGGCCTCGATCTCGAAATCGGAACCGGGAATCTCACGATATTCCTGAACGCCATTATTTTTCGTCCACTCGACTTTTGCCATGCGAACCGAGGATACCCCGCCATTCCCGCCGGTGAATTCCTTCGTCAGAATCCCCCAGAACCGTTCGCACCCCTCTTCATGGGATGACGATGTCCGCATAGTGTTCGGCCAGTGAGGCCAGGGGTTGTCGGGAGTACGCGATTCCGCCGGTTTCGGGAGGATTTCGATCTGGCGGATGGCATGTGCCCCCTGACGGCGGCTTGTGCCCACACAGTCCGATCCCGTGTCTCCGCCGCCGATAACGAGCACGTTTTTACCGTTCGCCGAAATTTTCCCGGCTTCGGGTATTTGAATACCGGCATTTTCCTTGTTCTGTCCGGTAAGGAAATCGAGGGCGAAAGAAATGCCGTTCAGCTCACGGCCCGGCAGTTTGAGGTCCCGCGGTTCTCTCGATCCGGTTGTGATGACGACCGCATCGAACGATCTGAGGAGGTATCCGGCGGAGAGATCGACTCCGGCATTGACATTGACCTCGAAGGAAACGCCCTCCGCGCTCATCTGGTCGAGACGGCGGTCGAGCACCCGTTTTTCGAGCTTGAAATCGGGGATTCCGAATCGAAGCATGCCGCCAATACGGCAGCTTTTTTCAAAAACGGTCACCGAGTGACCCCTGCGTGCAAGCTGCTGGGCAGCTGCGAGTCCGGCGGGTCCCGAGCCGATCACCGCCACTTTTTTCCCGGTTACGGAAAGGGCTGGTTTCGGTGTTATCCATCCGTTTTCCCACCCGCGCTCGACTATCTGCAGCTCGACATGACGTATCGATACGGGGGGCATGTTGATCGAAAGCGTGCATGCCTCCTCGCACGGGGCGGGGCAGACTCTTCCGGTGATTTCCGGAAAATTGTTGCATGTATGGAGTATCTCCAGAGCGCTGCGCCATGAACCCCCGGTCACGAGGAGATTCCAGTCCGGGATTCTGTTGTTTACCGGGCACCCGAAACTGTGGCAATAGGGGATACCGCAGTCCCTGCACCGTGATGCCTGAATTTCAACATCCCTGGCCGGAAGCCGCTCCTCGACTTCATGGTAATCGAGGATACGCTGTTCGACAGGACGTTTCGGAGGGTCTTTCCGTTTGTGTTCCATATAGCTCGGCATGAAGACCTCTTCGGTTGCGGACAGGGTTTCATTGTCCGGGTCTTCCTCGTACTGGATGCGCTGGAGCGAGAGCCGGTAGTCGACGGGCATTACCTTGGCAAAGAGCGGGAGTGACGATTCCCAGTTATCGAGGATCGTTTTCGCACGGATACTCTGTGTATAGGCATGATATTTTTCCAGCAGATTCCGCAGGAGCGTTTCATCCGCCACGGTCTCGACGCTTTCTATATCGACCATGTCCATATTGCACCGTGTGTCGAACATCTCCGATTCGTTGTAGACGAATGCTATGCCTCCGCTCATGCCCGCAGCGAAGTTGTTTCCTGTTTCCCCGAGGATGACGACGATGCCGCCGGTCATGTATTCGCAGCCGTGATCCCCGACTCCTTCGGCCATGGCAATCGCGCCGCTGTTGCGGACGGCGAATCGTTCCCCGGCTGTCCCGTAAAAGTAAGCCTCACCGCTTGTGGCGCCGTACAGGACAGTGTTGCCGACAATGACGTTTTCCCAGGGAAGGAATGTGGTTTTTTCGGGCGGTACGACAATGATCTTACCTCCGGACAGTCCTTTACCCGTATAATCGTTGGCATTGCCTTCAAGGTGCATTGTAACGCCCGGAGCAAGAAACGCTCCGAAGCTCTGGCCTGCGGTTCCGGTAAGCCGTATGCTTATCGTATCATCCGGAAGCCCCCTGTCTCCATAACGCCTGATGATTTCGGAGCTGAGCCGTGTTCCGGCGGTGCGGTTCACATTCCGTATCGTCGATGAAAAAGAAACCTTATTGCCGTTTTCAAGCGCCGGTTGAGCTGCCGAGAGTATCGCTTCGTCCAGGGAGGATACTTCCGCCGGATTCGTGTGTTTTAAGCTGTTATATATCTTAGTTCTGTCATCGTTTCCGACAGGAGCCAGAATTCCGCTGAAATCAATTGTTTTAGCCTTGTAATGGCTTATGTCCGGCCGCACACCGAGCATCTCCGTGCGGCCGATCATCTCGTCCAGCGTTTTGAATCCGAGCTGAGCCATGTGCTCACGGAGCTCCTGCGCGAGAAAGCGCATCATGTTTTCGACATATTCCGGTTTACCTGCGAAATGCGCCCTGAGTTTCGGGTCCTGAGTTGCCACGCCCACGGAACAGGCATTGAGATGACATTTACGAAGGAGTACGCACCCGATCGAAACGAGCGTCAGCGTTCCGAATCCGAACTCATCAGCTCCAAGGAGCGCGGCAATTGCGAGGTCGCGGCCTGTCCGCATCTGGCCGTCGACATGAATGCGAACAGTGTGGCGGAGATTATTCAAAACGAGCGTCTGCTGTGTTTCCGCGAGCCCGAGTTCCCATGGAAGACCGGCGTGTTTGATAGATGTAAGAGGTGAAGCGCCCGTTCCGCCGTCACACCCCGAAATCACGACGGTATCAGCTTTGGCTTTCACCACACCCGCAGCAACCGTGCCTACCCCGGCTTCGGAAACAAGCTTGACCGATACCCGCGCCTGCGGATTGGCTGTCTTCAGGTCGAAAATCAGTTGCGCGATATCCTCGATGGAGTATATATCGTGGTGCGGCGGTGGTGAAATGAGGGTCACTCCCGGTGTGGAATGGCGGATTTCCGCGATTTCCCTGCTTACCTTGTGTCCGGGAAGCTGACCGCCCTCGCCGGGTTTCGCTCCCTGGGCGATCTTGATCTGAAGCTCCTGCGCGCTCGCCAGATAGTTCATGGTCACGCCGAACCGTGCAGATGCAACCTGCTTGATTGCCGAACACCTGTTGTTCCCATCGTCCGAGGGCTTGAACCGGCGGGGGTCTTCACCGCCTTCACCCGAGTTGCTTCGCGCTCCGAGCCTGTTCATCGCTATTGCGATGGTTTCATGGGCTTCCCTGCTTATCGAACCCATCGACATCGCCGATGAAGCAAAACGCCTGATAATGCTTTCAACAGGTTCAACCTCGGCGATTGGAACCGGATTTCCTTTTTTGAACTGCAGTAAACTGCGGAGTGTGACGGGTTCATCTGTCTGGTTGTTGATAATCGCCGAATATTTTTTAAACAGGGTGTAGTCGTTCAGTTTGACAGCCTGCTGAAAAACGGCTATCGCTTCCGGCGCCCAAAGATGTTTTTCACCGCCGACCCTTGTCTGGTAAGCTCCGCCCGAATTAAGCAGTGTTTCGCCGGTCACTTCATGTTCATATGCATTCCTGTATCGTGCGAGCGTCTCGTGTGCGATCTCGTTGAGGCCGATGCCGCCGATACGGGAAACAGTACCGCAGAAATACGTGTCGACGAGCTCACGGCTCAGGCCGACAGCCTCGAATATCTGCGCACCGAAATAGCTCCTGATTGTCGATATGCCGATACGGCTCATGGTTTTCATGAGTCCCTTTTTGAGCGCGGTGATGTATGCATCGGCCGCCATTTCCGCGTTGACCGGCTTTTCATAGATACCGCTCTCGGAAATCTGGCGGATTGTAGAGAACGCGAGATGCGGGCAGACAGCGCTGGCTCCGAACCCGATGAGAAGGGCGAAATGCATGATTTCGCGAGCCTCGCCGGTTTCCGCGATAATCGATACGAACGAGCGCTTGCCCTTCCGTATCAGGTGATGATGAAGTCCGGAAGCAGCAAGCAGCACCGGTATGGGCGCATGCTCCTCATCCATGTTCCTGTCGGTCAGGATCAGAAAGGAGACGCCGTTTTCGATGTGCCGTTCAGCCTGCTGAAAGCATGATTCCAGCGATGACCGGAGCATGTCCCCGTCTCCGCCGGAGGGGAAGAGTATGTCGATTTCTCCGACCGTGATGTCCGGATGTTGAACCGTCCGCAGGCGTTTCATATCCTCAGGCGTGAGGATGGGGTGATGAATCTTGAGCTGACGGCAGTGTTCGGGTGTTTCATCGAGGAGATTTTTCTCGCGTCCGGAAAATCTCATGAGCGACATGACGAGCTCCTCGCGCAGCGGATCGATCGGCGGATTGGTGACCTGTGCAAAAAGCTGCCGGAAATAAGAGAAAAGGAGCTGTGGACGGTTTGAAAGCACCGCGAGAGGGGTATCGTCACCCA
Source organism: bacterium (assembly GCA_021372535.1). Classification (NCBI taxonomy): domain Bacteria; species bacterium. The sequence continues at coordinate 51,398 of JAJFUH010000042.1, read as the reverse complement.
TCGATCCCACCGGCTCCTGGCCGTGGTTCCCCATGGGGGCGAGGATCATTTTCAACTCTTCCTCTGTATATCCGAAAGCGATCTGTTTCCGTCGCAGAATAGCGGGGTCTTCGGGAGGAATAACCGTGGATACGGACAATCCCTTCAATTCGATACGGTTGTTCTTGACCCAGTGACGGTAGGGACGCTGACGGCATATTCGCGCCTTGATTACGTTGTCCGGTATGATGCGGCTACGTTCCATATCGAGCAGGAACATCTTTCCGGGCTGCAGACGGCCGTGAGACCTGATACGGTCGTCGGGGAATTCGAGCACGCCGGCTTCGGATGCGAGCACCACCGTGCCGTCTTTTGTTATAGTATACCGCGCCGGACGGAGACCGTTACGGTCGAGTGTCGCGCCAAGATAACGCCCGTCGGTAAACACCAGCGCAGCGGGACCGTCCCACGGCTCCATGAATGCGGCATGATACTCGTAAAAAGCCCGCTTATCCTCACCCATGAGGTACTTCGAGCCCCATGCCTCCGGTATCATCATCATGACGGCATGGGGAAGAGAACGTCCTGCCATGACGAGCATTTCGAGCACATTGTCGAACGATGATGAATCGCTGCCGCCCGGAAGTATGACTGGTTTAATCTTCTCGATATCCTCTCCGAACACCCGCGACGCAAGATCGGCTTCCCTCGACGCCATATGGTTCTTGTTGCCGCTGAGCGTGTTGATTTCGCCGTTGTGTGCAAGGATACGGAATGGGTGGGCAAGACTCCATGAAGGGAACGTGTTGGTGCTGTAACGCTGGTGGATGATAGAAAAAGCGCTTGTAAAGTCTTCGTCCTCGAGATCGGGATAGAAACAGGGCAGGTCCTTGCCGTTCATGAACCCTTTGTAATTGAGCGTTCGGCTCGAAAGGCTCACGATATAAAACTGGCTCATTTCCGTCCCGGAATAAGCATTTATGCTGTTTTCGATCCTCCGGCGGATGACATAGAGTTTCCGTTCGAACGCATCAAGTTCCCATGGGCCGCGCGAGAGGAATATCTGACGGATCACCGGCTGTGACGAGCGTGCGATGTCGCCGATGGAACAGGGGCTGACAGGGACATTACGCCATCCGATAACATCGCATCGTTCTTCTCCGGCGATTCGCTCGATGGTTGATATACAGGATTCGGCACGTTTATCATGTGCGGGGAGAAAAATCATCCCAACGCCGTAATCGCCCTTTTCGGGGAGTTCGAACCCCTGATCTGAGCATCTGTGCCTGAGAAACAGGTCGGGAATTTCGGTAAGGAGCCCCGCGCCGTCACCCGTGGCCAGATCGCTGCCGACAGCTCCGCGATGTTCAAGATTAAGGAGAATCCGTATGGAATCGCGTATTATCGAATGATCAGGAGTACCATTCATCCGCGCGACAAAACCGACACCGCAGCTGTCATGTTCAAAATACGGATTATACAAGCCTTTTGATTGTTTAAGATCATAGTAATTATTCAACGAATCAGTTCTCCTTAAAAATATGGTTTTCCGGTTACCTGTCTGAATATATACCGACAGCCCGTACATGGATTCCGGTTGCAGATAAGTTGGTTTTAACGGTAATACAACGAATCAATCGCTGTGATGTGCCGTAAAATATCCGCGGAAGATTATGGGAAAATTTCATAAGCATGAATGGATTATATAAAATTAACATATTGACAATATTATGGTTATGTTTCCCTTGACTGTGGATAAATTTTATGTTAGTATACAAGAGTGATATATTTCAGCTCACGTGGTATTATGCAACATATAATTATACCCAGTTATTCTTTGATTTTCAATTCTTTTCATTGGCAGAGAACGAAAAACTGTTCTATTCATGATGCTGTTGTTACCTGTGCACATACAATCCACACGTGAGGAGGTCGTGGTATGACCGCTAAGAATTCGGATTATGCCGTGCGGCGTTACGGGATGGTTATCGGTGTCAAACCAGAAAAAATCGAGGAATACAAACGGCTCCATGCTGAGACATGGCCCGGAGTTCTCGCAAAAATACGCTCATGCAATATCGTAAACTACTCCATCTATCTCAGGGAGCTCGAACCGGGAAAATATTATCTGTTCTCATATTTCGAATATACCGGCGGCGATTTTGATGCTGATATGGCGAGCATGGCCGCCGATCCGACCACGCAGAAATGGTGGGGAGTGACCAAACCCTGTCAGTTGCCGCTGCCCGGCGAGGAATCATGGGCTCTCATGGAAGAGGTCTTCCATACTGACTGATGCTGTGTAATCCGGAATTCAGGCAATTACCGCGACCGAGACGGTCATGCCCATGGAAACCATCGGCTCTCCGTTCCCATGATATGATCTGCGGATCATGAATATACGCCGTATTCCCGGATGGTATCGAACATGGCCAGAACATTTTCGAGCGGGGTTTCCTCGAGGATGTAATCATGGCTGGCGCCTGCTACGAAACCGCCGCTGGGCTTCATGATATCGATGACCTCACGGGTTTTTCTGCGGACATACTCCGGATTTCCCTCTATGAGGACATGCTGTGAATCGATGCAGCCGTTGAAGAGGATTTTATCCCCGAACGCGGCCTTGAGCGTTCGTAAATCCATACCGTGACAGCAGGGTTGAACAGCATGAAGCCCGTCGAGCCCGGCATCGATCATCGAGGGAATCAACGGCGCAAATCCCCCGCAGCAGTGGAGCATCACCTTTAAACCGTACCCGTGGCCGAGGTCGATGAGCCGTTTTATATGCGGCAAAATGAAGCGTTTGAATTGTGCTTCACCTAAAAGGGGACCGGTCTGGCTGCCCAGGTCGTTGCCGATGAAGAATATATCGATAGCATCTCCCGCCGCATCGAAAATACGACGGCTCACATCGAAATAATAGTCCACAAGATGTGTCATGACCGCATCGACTTTTTCCGGCTCGTCGTACATCAAGTAATAGAGATTTTCCATCCCCATGAGGTCTATCGCATCGTGCCAGAAGGGAGACCAGTCCCCGCCGAGTATGGCATATTCGCCATGATACTGTTCTGTTTCCGTTCGTATTTCGGATACATCCATCCATGTGGGGTCGGGCCATGGATAATCGTGGATTTCCGCGATTGTCGCATTGTAAAGCGGATGGCTGAGCGGTTGCCCGTATCCTATCCCGTTGCGTTCGACACCGAAGGGGGAGCGGTATGCAGCCCCGGATGAAAGCGTAAAATCAGGGCCGGTATACCGCGCATACACCCGACGGAAATCATCTCCGAACCGGAGCCTCAGTCCCTCGTCGTCAAGGCCCAGCGCTTGCCGTGACTTTTCCCAGAACTCGGGAGATGAACCGCACCAGGCCGGGACACGGTCGGGCTCTTCATGAGCGAACGATGTTAAAATCCTGTCTCTTGATGTCATGGGCGCAGAATTCCTCATATATAAAGTATGTTTTTTATTATTTTCCCTTGCGGAAAGGGTACCGTAAAGAGAACCGCTGCCGTTTATCGAAAGACGATATTGCTCTATTAGGGAATATTCTCTGATTGACAAATCTTACATCCTCAACAGTATAAAATGCCTGCGGGTTTATCTGTTTGATGAATGAAACAACCGAGGCAAGATTCTGACGGGGTATTATGGTGAAAAGTATCGTGACATTCCCGTACAATCCCTGCGCATCATGAATTGTGACCCCATAATTGTTGTTTTTCAGATACTCGATGAGATCGAGAACGCTGTTTCTGGCAACCACACGGACAAGCACGGTTCCGAGGGCGATTTTCTCTTCGATTACCATGCCGACATAGTTACCGGTGGCGAATCCGGCCGCATAGGCGAAATAATTGAAGACGTTGGTGAGATTTCTCATGATCGTGGTTATGGCGAAAATCCATATGAGTACTTCGAAAAAACCGCACATCGCCGCAAAGGCTTTAAAACCTTTTGAAACGAAAATAACGCGCATGGTACCGATACTCACATCCATGATACGGGCGCAGAATATAAACAGGGGAAGAACGAGATATGAAAATGTGTGAGAATGAAAAAATGAAGCGATATCCATGAATTATCTCCTTAAAATGCACATGACAAGTAATAGTATACACGCTCAGCTAATCCAGTCAAGGAAAGTTTTCGAATCAGTGTTACTGCCGGGATGGTTTATAAATACTATGCCCGGTTTATAATGAAAGGCTGTGCCTACATGCTTCTTTTTTTTCCCCGGTGTATCCTTCAGGTAATAAAAATGATTTGAACCCGGGCGCATGTCGCTGTATATTCAAAGAATATGGTAAAAATAATGAACACGTTATAATCAGGGAGGTCAGGAACCATGGTTAAGAGAGCAGCGCTTATAGGTCTGTTTCTTCTGCTCAGCGCATCGCAGGTATTGGCGGATTTGACACAAGCCGATATCGACAGCGCAATTAACAAATCGAGCCTCAAACACCCGTATCTTTACTTCAACGACGGGGATAAACCTGTAATGCTCGAGCGAATTAAATCCGATCCAGAATGCAGGGATATCGTTGCACGGTTACTCGCCGAAGCAAACCGGCTCCTTTCAACACCGGTGGATTACAACATACCCATTCAGGGGAAGAATACGCGGGCCGGCTGGTCGGAATACGACAAGGACGGCAAATATGCGAGCTACTATTATGCGGCAAGAAGCAACGCATTCGATCTCGCTTTTGCATACCAGATAACCGGTGATGAAAAATATGCCCGGAAAGCATTCGAATTTGCCGATGCCTTCTGCGATCTCACCACATGGACACAGCGTCCCCACGAGTTCCCGGTTATTTACAGCAGGATCATGCCCTGGAATGTCCCGGACGACCAGGTCAATTTCAGTTTCGATCACATTAACGGTGATTCGGGCCGTATCATGGCAGCGGTATACGACTGGCTGTATCCTGCCCTTGACGAAGCCCAGCGTGACCGCATCAGAGGTGCCCTCATCGAAAAAGTCATCACCCGTGTGCGCGGCGATTACGAGTATCACTGGTGGGCCGTGGCGTACCGGTGCAACTGGTGCGGCGTGTGTAATTCCGGTGTCGGACTCGCCGGGCTGGCGCTCCTGACCGAAGACCCGCAGTTGACCGATGTTGTCGCGGAATCATACAACCGCATCGACAAAATGCTCAACGAGCTCGGTGTGGATGGCGGCTGGCAGGAGGGAGGCGGTTACTGGAATTACGGCGTCCATACATCCGCATTTTTCGCCGATGCCCTCAAACGTCTCACAAACGGGAAGTACGATCTTTTTCAGAACGAGCGCCTCAGGAACAATCCCGTTTCATTTGCTGTCTATATATCCGTTCCCGGTAAAGGATCGCTCAATTTCGAGGACTCCGGCGGGGGAAGAATGGGGGATTCCTATTTCATCAACAAGCTGGCGACCGAGACAAAGAACGGTATGGCTGCATGGTATCGCAATGAATTCTATAAGAATGGCGACGATATTTTCGATATCGTCTGGCCCCGCCCGACAGTGGTGAAGCCTGTTCCTCCCGATAAATCCTCGATTCATTTCCGTACCATCGACTGGTGGGTGATGCGGAGCGATTTCGACAACCCCGAGAATGTCATGGTTGCCGGGAAAGCCGGAAAGAACGATGATCCCCATCACGGTCATCTCGATATCGGGCACTTCATTGTCAGCTGGCGTGGGCAGTACTATATCCGCGATATCGGCAGCGGCTCTTACGATGAAAAGTACTTCGACGATGTCAGGTGGGATTATCCGCAGGCATCGAGTGTCGGGCACAACGTCGTCTTTGTCAACGGCGAAAAGCAGCTTCCGGGAAAAATGAGGAAAAAGCCGTATAATTACGATATCGGCGGGAAGGTTCTCGAATTCCGGACAACGGAAAAACGCGACTATGTCATTATGGATCCGACAAATGCTTATCCGAAAAAGGAGATGAAAAGCTGGCGCCGCCACATCATTCTCGAAAAACCGGTGATAACCGTCGTATTGGATGAGGTCGGATCGGACAGGGGCGCCGAAATCGAGGCCCGTTTCCATTCGGAGTGTTTGGCGCAGATGAAGGACGGTTATGCCATGCTCAAAGGCGATAAGGGCGCCATGGCGCTCATCCCGGTCGTCGACGGCGGATTTACCCTCAGACCGGGAAGGCATGCCTGCCAGGCGGTCAACGCAACGCGCAACTTCTTCTGGGTCGATTATTTCGGTACGGTTGTGAACGCAAAGAACGACAAGACCATCATCGGTACCATAATTCTCCCGGTTAAGGATGACAGCGAAGCCCGTGAAATCGTGAAATCCGTTGGCCGGTCGGTTGATGGCGCCGGAAACCTGAAACTCTCTTTCAAAAAGTCAGGAAAAACATACAGCTACCTGTATAAAAACGGCCCCGACGGGCTTGTTCTTGAAAAATAAACGAGTGGACAGATTATAAAAGGTATGATTCTGTTTCCTGCACTCTTATGTCATGTGAGGAGTTTTTTGAATTCTTCAGGAGTGAGACGGGCTTGTTTGAGAATACGCAGGAGGGTATTCTTATTCAATAATATATATGGTTATTAGAAAATACAGACAATTTATTCACAATTCAAGTTCCACTATACGACAGTTTCCATCGGGCGAGAAATCGTCATCGACCGGTTCGAGGTACAATTCAATAGCCTCGCGTATATTTGCAAGGGCTTCCTCGTACGCATCGCCCTCGCTGATGCAGCCCGGAAGGGACGGCACATACACGGTGTAGCCTCCATCTTCTGAAGGGACAAGGATTGTTTTTAATTTCATGATTATCTCCATAATGAAATTTTCCATAATATAGGTGTGAAGAAAAGATTTATCAAGTGTTAACTCGATGGCGGCACATTGACATCGGGGATATTAAATGAGATGCAATTCACTCATAACGAAATTAAACGTGGCTTATTTAGGAATTTATGATATATTCTGTTTCCGTGACTACAACTCGTCTGGCCATTTACTTTGGGAAAGGCATTCTTTCCGAAGTGCGTTAAGTATATCCTGAGTTGTTTTAAGCAATACCTGGCCTGTTATTGCGTGGTTATCCTCGTAGATGACGTTTCCGTGCTTGTCTATCCCTTGGTTTATTAATGGGAATTGAAAATTATGTACAGCACCACATCTCACGTAACGATAAAGAATCTCAACGTTTGAAAAAAGAGGAAGCTTCTCTTTTAAGTTTTTCTCATTAAAGCCAGGAATAGAAGCATTTTTCACATGTTCAATAATTTCCGACGGGGATACATAACGTTTACCTGCTTTTATATCTTCTTCTTTCCCATATTTATGAATGAGAATGTCGATGATCTCGGTGTAGTTCTTTAGTTTCGTGTAATTCCCATTTTTACGAAGTATGGACCGAGGCCATTGGTAAAGAAAGAGAAGATCTATCTGTTCAAAAAAGTCCCGATTTCCTGAGTATTCGAGTACAACTTTGACATACGCTTCTCCATCCTTAAGAGAAGGATATCGCATTGCAGCAAAGGCCCCAATATAACAACTGAGTACCAATATACCCTCAAGATAATAGTGCTGGTTGGCGAGTAACTCTGATGCTTTTTTTATATCACTATCCCAGTTTTTGAAATACTCGTCGATTGGGGAAACTTTTTCCATTTCATCGCCTTCCACTTCTTTTTTAATATATCGTAAGAATTTCAACCTAATCCAGTTTGATGTGGTAAATGATGCGGTAGTTCCTTAAAAGAATTTATTGTATTTACGGTATGTTTATTTCCGTAACGACACGGCCGGACTCTGAAAAAGCTCCTGCACGCTCCACAGCTCCCAATATGTCAACAGCAAGCAAACGGGCATAGTGCTCGGAATCCGCCGAGATGAAGTTGACAATACTCTCAATATCATCAGCGGCCTGAATCGTCCACCTTATTTCAGCCATTCTGCCATCCGGTCCCTTACTGCCTGGTGAGGGACGGTTTCACCATGGTCGGCCTGTGCAATCCCGCGTTCAATTTTTGCCAGCATAAGAAAACGTTCCATGGCATCTTCAACAGAGGCATCATCCGGCAGTTCCTGAACAGCCTGCAGCATCTTCATTTTTGTGATTATGCATTCATCCTCGTTTATATATTTTTGGTTCAATCCGTTTACTGTCATCTTACACATGGAATATACAGAATTACTAATCTTCCACAAAACATTTTTCATGTTGTTTATTCTCTCTTTTATCTTGTCAACTCATCTGATTTCATTAAAAATATGCTATAATAAAAACCTAACTACTTACGAGGTTATCGACACAAGCCATTCATAAAACACGCTATAAATCTTATTGTCTCTTTGTCCCTTTGTTCCTCAGCCCCTTTGCTCCTGAGTTCATCCCCTAAAACTCGATACTGAAGCCGCCGATCGGCATGGTGCTGAACTGGTATACTTTATCAACAGTGCCGTATTCATCACGCGAATAGTCCCATACATTGTCTCTGCCGTAGACATTCATGATATCAAAATAAACAACGAGGCTCCATTTGTTGAAATAGTACCGCCTGTCGAGACGGATATCGAGACGGTGATAATCGGGCAGACGTTCGGTATTGTACCGGGTATCATCCGGTACGATCCATTCATGGTAATCTCTCAGATAGGAAGGGTCGGTATATGGCCGTCCCCCGGTGAACCGCCACTTTGCCGAGAGCAGCACCTCATCGCCGAAAGGAAGAATCCACGCCAGCGGTTTGTACCAGATTTTGCCCTTTACTCCCTGGTACCATTCGGATTTCGTAAGGTTCCACCGTTTGGCGAAATTGGCGGTAAACACATTGCGGTGGTCAAAATCCCATGGGCGTTCTTCGCCGGTCCGCGGGTCGGTGAACCATGCCCGGTAGAACGAGTACGACACGATATACATATACGAGGAGCTCATCTTGCGGTGCAGGTACAGTTCGATACCCTCCGAACGGCCCCTGGCGGCATTCACCATCTCACCGTTGTAGGAGTCCCATGGATCGGGTGTCGTCCATGATTTGGAAACGGGTACATCGCGGTATTTTTTCGTGTATCCTTCCAGCGTGATACGGGTGTCGGGTCTCGGTTGCCATTCGGTTCCGACAACGAACTGTTTCGTGTGATAGTTTTTAAGGTTTCTGTTTTTTTCATTAGCAGTGAACTCGATATACGACGGACTCTGATAGTGAATACCATATGCCCCGTTGAGCCAGAGTGTGTCGGTCAGACGGTATCTTGCGCCGAGACGCGGTGAGTAATTGCTGTCGTTGTTGTATTCCACATGATCGTATCGTCCACCGATACGGAGGGTGAGCCTGCTGGTCGGGTTCAGTCTGAGCTGGGAATAGAGTGCGCTCTTGAGCGTGTCTACTTTTTTACGGTCGCGCCATGCCGGATATATACGGTATATACCGGTCACCGTATCATCTTCAGCGGTGGCAAACGATGTGTCATAGGTGAATACCGTATCTTCCTCGGCGTATATGTCATGATCGAACCTGCTGTTCTTCAGTGAAAATCCGCCGGACAGATCGTGTTTTCCGATAAACCATGTAATATCGTATTTGAGATTCGTTTCCGATTCGATCGATGTGTTATTATAGAACGAATCGCTTCTCGTTTCGCCTTCATCCCATACATCGGTTTTCCAGTGGTTCTGAACATATGAAAGCACCGCTTCGGAATAGAGCGATTTTGCCAATGCGCTTTTAAGGGTGAATCCGGTAATGACAAGATCGGTTGACTCGTCGACATTCTCGTCTTCATCGTCATCGTCTTCTCCCGGTTTGATACGGATCGAATCGGCACCGTATACCGTATTCCACAGGAGCGTGTTATTCGGGCTCAGGCTGTAGGTCATTTTTCCCTGAAGGTTGTAATAGCGGGGAACAGCGGTCAATCCGGTATTCGAGATGATAAGATCGAGATAACTTTTCCGTGCCGAAAACAGAAATGATCCTTTCTCGCTCACCGGACCTTCTGCCATGACACCAATACCAGCCATGCCCATATCGAGGCTGGTCAGATACTTGTCGTTGCTACCGCTCCTGAGCGAGATATCCATGACCGACGAGGCCTTATCGCCGTATTTTGCCGGAAACGCCCCGGCAAGAAAACTCACATCTTTTGTGAATTCCGTCCTGAGAAGCGATATCGGGCCGCCGCCGACACCCTGAAATGCAAAATGGTTTGGATTGGGGATTTCTATGCCGTCCATGACGAAAAGGTTTTCACCGAAGTTGCCGCCACGGACGATAATCTCGTTGAACATATCTGCGCCCGAAACAACTGATGGAAGGACCTGAACAACCCGCTGGATGTCCATCATCGAACCGGAAGAATCGAGGATTTCCTGGGTGTCGATCGTTCTTTCCGAAACCTCGGCTTCCGGGTTTTTCTCGAAATATGTTTCTTTTGCTTTGACCGTAACGCCTTCCATTTCGACAGCTTCCGGTTCGAGACTGACCGAAATTTCCGTACCGCGTCCCGGCTTGATGATGACATTGGTTTTAGTGAGTGTTTCATAACCGATCATGGAAAACCTGACATTATATGTTCCCGGCGGTATGCGGTCGATGGTATATTTACCATCATTGTCAGCGATTCCGCCACGCTGTGTATCGACAATTTTCACAGCGGCCCCCGGCAGGCTCGAATTTGTTACCCGGTCGGAAATTGTCCCGAAAATGTTTCCTGTCTGTTTTTCAGTCTGGGCAAACGAAATGTGTGAGAAGAGTACAACGATACTCCAGAGTAAAAATATCCGTCTCGGGTTTGATGAAAGGTTTTCTTCACGTTTTTTCACTTTTTTATCACCTTTCTCCGTCGAACAAATGTTTGCGGAAGGAAGAAGCTGATAATAACTGTTAACTTACCGGAATATCTCAGTAAAAACTGCATGTAACTATATATAATGTATTGTATACGCCATTATTATCTGCATCACTATCCTGATAATTTAAAAAAATTGTGAATTATGGTGAATTATCGAAAAAGAACCGCAGAGGTGCACATATAGATTACACATATACAATACATATAATAATATTATTTGTCAAGTAAAAAATGTGTCGGCTGCTGATTATTTTTACCTCATTACGTGATAATAACTTGCACGTGCATCGTTTTCTATCTCTCTTCTTCCATTATCCGGAATAGTACTGTTATGGAGTAAAAATAGTATCGATGGTGTCGGATATGATACCGCTTATACCCGAAACACCGTGAAAATTTGCTGTGAGCCGAAATAAATTGTCCTTGATTCCCGCCGGGATGTACGTTAATCTATCACAATCAGTCGTTGGTTTCTCCCGATTGTTACAGGAGTTGCTGTCCGTGAAAAATTGCATGTTTATCACCATGCTTCTCATATCAGGGATGTTATCATCGGCATCGGCACAGACGAATAATGACCTGTTTGTCAGGATGGTTGGCCGTAAAGTTCTGATGGATGAGGCGATTTCCGCCCGGGTTCTCCGGGCCGGACCGGGGAGCAGAGTCACTGTGGATTCGGATGGGGACGGGAAAATCGATACCCTCTATATGATCGATACCGACGACCGTCACAAAAACGCCCGCGCACCCCTTCTCGTCAAGGTTGTCGATGAGGACGGCGATATGTTCGTGAATGGGGAAGGCGATCTTGACAGCGATCTCTATATCGCCGACTGGTACGGGGACGGTACCATCGATCGTGTCGTCGATTACATCGACCTCGACAACGATAACGATGTCGATGAACAGGTCCTCTATCAGTGGAGCGATATGGCTCACTTTCTGGCCCAGTCTCCGAGGAATTTCGACGGCAAGGCCTACTGCGCCGTCTGGGCGAAGGATTACGGCGACGACAACCGTCTGTGGTATGATATAAATTATGAGTACAGCCAGCCGACGACCCAGTGGCTGACCGATTTTAACGGCGATGAGATATTTGTGTATGCTTTTTTCTACGATTATGACAACAACAGGTTCATCCCCGGTTTCGAGAATCCCTTTGCGTTTTATGACCTCGACGGCGATTCGTATTCGGAGGAAGTGGTTCGTCTCGGCGCCGACGGGCTCACGGCAAAAACACTCAGGTACAGCATGGACATCGACAACGATTCCCGTGGAAGCAACCGTCACGACTATGATTTCTCCGTCTCAGCTTTCGGGCCGGTCGCCGTTCCATCGGACCGGTGCATGAAGCTCACGCTGCGCGGCATCGATACCGGCCAGTTCATTGGCTGGGATCATGTGCGTCGTGTGGCGAAAACGGGGAAATGGAAAAAAGTCCACTTCACCTGGGACGAGAACGATAACAATATCGATCCTGTCGAAGGCAGGCAGCATTACGAGCGATGGGAAGGAGTCATCAATTTTGGTAAGGATTACGATACACAGGTCGGCGGACCTTCCTGCGGCCCGTATAACAAGCGGAATGAAATAGATTTCGAAGGTTCCGGAGATTTCAGGTTCTACTATTCTCCCGTGGATCGCCGAATTCATCTTTACGGTGCTGACATCGGCTGGATAAAGGTCGATTACGATTATGACAACAGGCCTGACATGGTCATTTCAATGGAAGATAAAGACAAAGACGGCTTTTTCGATACATGGAAATATGATGTCGATGCCGACAGCACGTTCGACCGTGAATATAAAACAGCATTATATACTGCCGAACTCTATCCGCTCGATTACCAAATACTCCACGAACTGTACATGCCCACTCTGACCGGAGCGCTGAACGATAACCAGACGCTCATCGAAACCCTCAAGGCAGTTTTGGTGAAGGTCGGGAAGGATTTTACTCCAGACCCTGTTGAAACGTATTTCAATACGGAGTTGTCCGGTTACGGCGGGGAATTTCATCTCGGCGAAAAGATCAGGAACAGCATGGAGGGAACCCGTTATTACGGCGACCTTATCAGGGAACGTTACTGGCACCGCCTCTGCGAGTCACCGGTATCGCGGAATGCTGTTTTCCCGGAAATTAAGACCGCCTATGAGACGGGAGACTATTCACGTACGTCGCAACTGCTCGAAAAACAGGTGCTCGGTAAAGCTGTGTCGGCGTGGTACGGTTCATATACGAAGCGGTTTACAATCGAGCTGACCAATCCCGGCGAGCGCTATCTCGAAAACCATCCCTTTGTGCTCGGAATCGACGGGATCATTAAAGGCATCCCGGATTTCAACCCCTGCAATTACAGCATTGTCGAAACCGAACGCCGCATCGACTGGCGGCCGGTTCCTTCGCAGGCTGACGATATCGACGGCGATGGCAGGCCTGATGAACTCGTCTTCGTGCACTCGCTTCTGCCCTCTTCGACGACGAAACTGTATTGCTTCTATTCGCCGCCGGGAACAGCCGCAGTATCGTATCCCATGAAAACCGATACACACCGCGACTGGCTCGACCTCAAGGTCAACATCGGCTGGGAATCGAACTGGTGCGGATACCGTATGTATTATGGTCAGATCGATTTCTTCGGTAAACGCCGTGAGGGTCTGCGCCTTAAAAATACCGTGGAGAGTTATCACCGCATAAGTGACTGGGGTATGGATGTTCTCCATGTGGGTAAAAGCTCCGGCATCGGCGGCATCAGCATCTGGGAGGGCGAAACGCGCATCCCGGTGATGAATCCCGCGGGAGAGGGTGATGTCCGGATCGATCGGAAGATCATTTCGAGCGGCCCCGTCCGGTCGCTTGTCAGGGTCGATTTCACTAATGTCCGTTCACCAGGGGCGACCTATACGGTTTCCATGCTCATGTCGGCGTTTGCCGACAACCGTTTTTCACGGCAGGATATCATGGTTACATCGACTGCCGGCGATTCTGTCGTTTACAGCCCCGGCCTGCAGAAACTCCCGAACGATACCTGGGTAATTGATTCGGGCACGGGGGTTCTGGCGAGCTGGGGACTTTCGGACCATGAGATAGGAGATATCGGTCTTGGTCTCATGTTTGATCCGGAAGAGTATGCAGGCTATGCCGAATCCGGTCTCGACCGTTATGTGAAGCTCAGAATCCCTGCGGGTATGCGCTGTACACATTGGATTATCGGCGGTTGGCGCAAGGGGTTTCCGAGCCCGGTTGCACCATCGCCGAAAGACTGGGCGCGGGAGGTCGAGGAACTCGGTTTCGGACTCCGTGCGCCTGTGCATGTGGGCTACAAGATTGAATAACACAGTATAAAAATCGGATATTCACACAGCGCCCGTATATATATGAAAAGAATAAATTACTCTCACCACGGAGAACACGGAGAAAAACTATTATGTATTTACATATTTTCGTCCTTCGTTTTGACCTTCTATGGGTATGAAGTTTATTCATTTTATTATTTCACCAACAAGACACGGAGTAGGGGTAATTCATAAATTACTCCTACAATATTACATCGAACAGGTAGGAAAAAAATCCGCGAAAATCCGTCCAATCCGCGAAAATCCGCGTTCCATTCAATTTTTGTGAGCAGGCCGGAAGAGGAGGAATACCATGGTTTTATGTCTGATACCGCCTGAAGTTCAACTTTTCGGGGCAGCGGCATTGTGTATGGGGCTGATCACAATTGTGGGGGCAGTTTTTTCCGGCTTTTCACAGGAGCTCGATGATCCGCCGGTACAATTCGGAAGGAAAATCAAGCTCCATATTTCAAATTCTCTGGATATATCCCGCCATCAGGAGCCGGTCATAATTCCCGTGCAGTCGATTTTAAAAAAAGCGCCCGATTTCAACCGAAAATTTTTCAGGGTCAAACATCCGGCGACACGGTTTGAGCCGCTCGATATACCGTCGCAGATACGTTCGGTGCCCGGAACGGTTGTCGGCGGTGAAGAACTCGTTTTTCAGGTCGATCTCGATCCCCATGAACGAAAAACGGTAGAACTTCAGTATAATCCGGAAGGAAATGATCTCCCCGATTATCCGATCAGAACCCGGTCGTTCGAATCATGGTATCGTGACGGCTCGAACAGCGCATGGGAAAACGAGATCATTGCTTACCGTTATTATTACGGTATGGTCGATTATTTCGGTAAGAGCTACCCGGTTCTCAGTCTGGACGGGCTCAGGTCGGATTCCTATCATCATGAGCGGCTCTGGGGACAGGACCCGTATGCGGTTGGCAAGACCCCGGGACTTGGCGGCATCTCGCTTGTCAGGGGTGACAATATTGTAAAATGCTACGGGTATCCCGATGATGCGCCGTCCAATACGTATGAGTACAGGGCGTTTGGGGGAGGCCCGGTTTGTGCTGGAGTTGTGCTTCGGACCGTAGATAAAACAACCGGTGATTTTCTGATTGAGGCGGCTACTTCCCTGTATCATGGACGATATGAGAACCATGTCACTGCCGCTCCCTCAACGGCTCATTCAGATAAAGGATGGTTTGTCGCGCCGGGGATGAAGAAGTTCGATGACGAGCATGTGACGGTCGATGAGGACGGCGGTTTCATGTTCGCATGGGGAATACCGGTCGGGGAGTACGGCACCATCGGAACGGCGTTCATCTGGAATCCTCTGCAATCTGGAGGTATTCATGAGACAACTGATGCCCGGCTCGTAAAACTGGAGCCTTCGGACAACGGAACCGTATCGTATTGTACGTTGGCCGTATGGTACCGGGCGAGCGCGGAACAGCCTGCGGATCAGGATGCATTTTCCGCCATGGTTGGCAATCTGGCGTTCGGATTCAGCAAACCGGTGATGGTTGAAATTGATGTCTGATCGTGGTACATACGAGAACTAATAAAAATTATTGCATTTTTAAAAAATTCAAAAATATGGTTTATAATTAAATCCGCGTAACTCCCTGTTCCATAGATTATTATGGATAATAGTGGATGATATAAGTTATATGTTCAGCCGGAACGGTTTTCAACATATGAAGAATTTAAGGGAGGATCAATGCAGGAAACTCATACGCTTCATCCGCTCGATTACCTGGTCGTATTGAGCTATTTCGCCATCGTCATCTATGTTGGGATGTCATTCAAGAAGTACATCAGGCAGGCGAAGGATTATTTTGCCGCCGGCGCCGCGGTGCCGTGGTGGCTTGCCGGAATATCGCTCTGGATGGCATCCTTCAGCGCCATGACATTTGTGATATATTCGCAGCTCGCCTATAAATACGGCTTCGTATCGGTCAGTCTCTGCTGGGTGGTTATACCCGCCATGATTGTGGCGGCGGTATTCCTCTCTTCACGGTGGCGGCGGGCGCGTGTTATGACCCCGCTCGGCTTCATGGAACAGAGGTATAACAGGACAGTCCATCAGATATTTGTATGGACCGGGATTCCGCTCCGTATGATCGACAATTCCATCCGTGTTCTGTCGACTGCTATTTTTCTGACTGTCGCCATCGGGCAGAGCTGGTTTACGCTTGAGGTATGTATAGGGGTTGTCGGCATCATCATGATACTGTACACCATTCTCGGCGGGCAGTGGGCAGTTTTGATCACCGATTTCTTCCAGTTTTTCATTCTCTGTCTCGCTGTATTCATTCTTTTTCCTCTCTCGCTCATTGCTGTCGGCGGATTCGGAGGACTCGTTTCCCATGTTCCCGAGAGTTTTTTCCATTTTCTCTCACCGCCGTACGGTGTGTTCGACTGGGTGATGTTCGCGGTCATGATAACGCTGTCGTATAACGCGACATGGGGGCTCGTGCAGAAATACAACTGTGTCGCCACAGAGGCTGATGCCCGTAAAGTCGCCATTCTCATGGGTGCACTGAGTTTTGTCGGCCCCCTGATCTTTTTTGTTCCGGCGATGGCGGGAAGGATTCTCCTTCCCGAGCTGATGGACAAGCCCGGCGGGAGCGCCGAAGTTTATGTTGCCGTTGCGCTCCGTGTACTCCCCACGGGGATCATGGGTCTCCTTGTAGCAGGGATGTTCAGCGCGACATTGTCCACCCTCGGCAATGATTATAATGTCCTGTCGGGTGTGCTGACCAAGGACTTTTATGGCAAGGTTATCCGTCCCGATGCCGATGAGGTCAGTCTCATTAAATGGGGCAGAATAAACACAGCCATCATCGGTCTTATAACCATAGTGTTTGCCATCGGTATCAATTATGTCAAGGGCTTCAACCTCTATGACATCATGGTCAAAGCGTTCGGTGCGCTCGGCCCCGCCATCATGCTTCCCCTGATCGGCGGCCTGTTTCTCAAGCGGATCAATGCCCGCGGCGCCATGACCGGAGTTCTCGCCGGAACTCTCTCCGGTGTCGGGCTTGTGGTGATCAATACCATCCTCCTGGGAATATACAAGAATGCAATCGATACCAATCCAGTACTTTCATACTGGCTCAAGC
The DNA here is from genome assembly GCA_021372535.1 of bacterium. Taxonomy (NCBI): domain Bacteria; species bacterium. The sequence goes on along the minus strand of JAJFUH010000042.1, from coordinate 34,127 downwards.
AGGGTTTCAATTCGATGTCGATCGGCGTCAATATATTTGTCACATATCTCGGAATGTGGGCGGGTACACGGTTTTCGCGGACACCTGAAGACGAAAAGGCCCGGGTGGCCGAGTTCTTTAAAGTTATGGATGTGCCCACCGAACCGAAGGTCGAGAAGGCAGGAAAAGTGAAATCCCCATTCTCAATCGTTAGCATCGCGATTATTCTCATGGCTGTTGTCCTGCTTGCCACCGGGCTGATAATGCAGTTCATGGCTGGCGACCGGAAAGCATTGGTTTTCAATCTGATTGCGGCCGGGATACTGTTTCTTATCGGTATCATCATGTGGATTCGGACACGATCGTCCGTATCCGATTCATAAGCGTTTTTTTAGATGAAATACCTGTTCTTACCATGATTGGATGAATGGAGGTATGTTTGAGCATGGATATATGGACAAGACGGGCGTTTCTCGGTGCTCTTGCTGGTTCGGCGACAATGGCGGCTTCTGCCGGGGCGGAAGCCGGTAACGGTTCGGGCATCGTGAAAATCAAGCCGATACAGGGGAGCTGGTTCGAATTCCAGCACCATAACCAGCCCGAAGGTAAGTACTGGAATCCCGCCTGCGCCGCATTCTCCTGCTCGCAGTGGGATGCGAAGGTTAAGGAAATTGCCGATATTGGCATGGAGTACCTCGTGCTCATGAACACCGCGCTCTATTTCAAGGCTTTCTATACGACCGGGATATTCCCGAAGTTCGAGATAGCGTGCGATGACCCCATCGAAGCGGTTCTTACTGCCGCCGACAGGTATGGTGTGAAATTTTTCATCGGCGGAGGATTCTTCGGCCAGTGGGACAGCCCCGGAATCATCGATGATCCCGATGCGACACAAAAACGGCTCCGTGCCATCGGCGAGCTTGCCGGGCTGTTTGGTCATCACAAAAGCTTTTACGGCTGGTACTGGCCCAATGAAGCGGCGATTACCCCCTATTTCCATGAAAAATTCATAACCTACGTCAACGACTGCTCGAAAGAAGCCCGCAAACATATGCCGAACGCCCGTACGCTCATAGCTCCGTACGGCACGCGCATCGCGAAGCCGGACGACCGTTTCGTCCGGCAGCTCGAAATGCTCGATGTCGATATAATCGCCTACCAGGACGAGATCGGCGTCCGGAAGACGAAAGTCGAGGAGAGTGCACGGTTCTTCGAGGGTCTCCGCAGAGCCCATGACCGTGTGCCGCGTATAAAAATATGGGCCGATGTGGAAATCTTCGAGTTCGAGGGCGAGGTATACCGGAGTCCGCTTATTCCGGCGTCTTTTGCGCGGGTGAATAAGCAGCTCGAGGCGGTATCTCCGTATGTCGACATTATTCTTGTCTACCAGTACCAGGGTATGATGAACAAGCCGGATTCACCGGCTTTCGCCGGTCATAAGGATTCGGCCGTTCTGTACGCCGATTATGTCGCATGGCTGAAAAAAACGTATCCCGGTATGGTGAGAAACTTATGAAAAGTCGTGCTCTGCTCGCGCTGCTTTGTGCTTCAGCTGCTTGTGCCGTGTTTTTCATTATGATACCTTCAGGTTCGGGGCTCGATAATAAACCTCGGAAACAGACAGATATAAAACGTCTGTTTACCATCACCTGGAGAAAAGGACCGAACCTGCCGCAGGGTTTTCAGGACAGTGATGGCGGTATTATCGATGGTATACTGATCACTGTGGGTGGATTTTGCAGCGGAGAAAAAGCCCCTGATAAACCCGGAGTGTATCCTCGCGGTTTCCTGAAAAAAGTCTGGGGGCTCGATCTCGGCAATCCGGATTCGGGCTGGATGGAACTACCGGAGTTCCCGGGCGCTGCGAGACAAGAGCTCTTTTCGATTGTGATTGACCGTGAACTGTACTGCTGGGGTGGTTTCAGCTACGACCCTCCGTTTACGTATGATGATGGTTTCAAACTGTCGAGAGCTTCGGGATCATGGAAATGGATACCTCTGCCTTCTCTGCCGTATCCGCTGGCATCAAGCGGAATATGTGCTGTCGGGTCGAAAATTTATATTTTCGGCGGGGCTGACTACGATGCACAGCAATTTTATACTCATTCCGACCGTTCACATGGAAATACCCGTTTGGGTGCGCATCTGCTTATGATCGATACGAAAAACCTCGAAGATGGATGGCAGGTGTTGCCGGACTGTCCCGGAACACCGAGATGGATTCCCGCTGCAGCTTCGGCTGGAGGTAAGATTTATATCCTTGGCGGGGCGACAGGTAATGATAGCCCGAACAAGGCATACAACACTGTTGTCGATAACTGGATGTATAATCCCCGGATTGGCTCATGGGAACGATTACCTGATTTACTGATTTCGAGCGGCAATTTCCCCGCAGGACAGATTGTCTATGAGGATCGTTTCATATTTCTTGTGGGAGGTTATCAGTATCCGATGATTGAACAACCTGATGGTTCGTGCAGGGAGGCTTATGGAACACCTTATAGATACTATCCCGAAAAGGACTATTTCAGCGATGTGTTTGTCTTCGACACCCATCTCAACATCTTCGGAACCGCAAGCCCTATACCGCTCAATAACAACCTTCCCATGGTGGTATTATATGGAGACCGTCTCCACCTCATCGGCGGTGAAACAGGCGGAGCCACGGTTGAGGGTGAATATTACGGGCACCATCCCGATCTCTATCTGACAGGTTCTATAACACCCATTATTGCCGAACAACAGTGAAATAAAACACCTGGGTTGTTGCACATGGATTTCTCGATGTAAATTCATTATACTGAAATGAGAGTGATAAAAATCTTTTTTGGTAGCTTGATATAATAATAACGGGGATTCAGGAGATGATACAGAGAAACAACCGCGGTGGATCGGGCCGAATGATTCATGCCGGTATGGCTGTTCTTATCGTTCCGATTCTGCTGATCGTCTTATCGTGCGGATCGAAACAGAAAAGTCTGTCCGCATTCAAGTGGCCCGATGTGAGCAGGGAATGCAAACCCTGGACATACTGGTGGTGGATGGGAAGCGCGGTCGATAAATCCAGTCTTACGAAAAACCTCGAAGACTACAACAAAGCGGGTATCGGCGGAGTGCATATAATTCCTATCTATGGAGTGAAAGGGTATGAGAATCACTTCATTCCCTACCTGAGTCAGGAATGGATGGAGATGCTCGCGTTCACGTCTCAGGAAGCGGCCCGTCTCGGTATGGGAGTCGATATGACGACCGGAACGGGATGGCCGTACGGCGGCCCGAATGTCGACCCCGGAAATGCCTCATCGAAGGTACGGTTCGAGACATTTACCCTTCTTGAGGGCGGAAATCGCTTCACACATACCTTCGCGATGAACGGTTTCATGGCGCTCATGGCGTTTCCGAAGGAAGGGACAGCCCTCGATCTCACCGACAAAGTCGACCGTGGAACGGGGAATATTGACTGGGAAGCCCCTTCCGGCAATTCCTGGAGTCTCTATGCGGTTTTTCAGGAGGGTACCGGGCAGCAGGTCAAACGCGCCGCGCCGGGCGGCGAGGGCAATGTCATCGATTACTTTTCAGCCGTTTCGCTCAAAAATTATCTCGCCCGGTTTGACAGCGCCTTTGCCCGGTACGGGAAAACCATCCCTCTGCGGGCTTTTTACAATGATTCATACGAGGTTTACGGTAGCAACTGGACGGACGATCTCTTCCGAGAATTTATCCGGCTCCGGGCATATGATCTCCGGATGTTTCTGCCCGAGCTTACCGGAAAAGGGCAGAATGATATAGTCGCCCGTGTCAGGCACGATTACAACGAAACCGTCTCCGATCTTTTGCTCACACAGTTCACCGTTCCATGGGTGATGTGGTCGCATGACAAAGGATGTTTTACGCGCGACCAGGCCCACGGCTCTCCGGGGAATCTTCTCGATCTTTACGCCGCCGCAGACATCCCCGAAACGGAGGCGTTCGGTACGAGCGGATTTCCCATTCCGGGCCTCAGGATCGATCCCGATATGCCGGAGCATTTCGGGAAACCCGATATTCTTGTGGAGAAATTCGCTTCCTCGGCTGCTCATGTCACGGGGAAACAGCTCGTATCATCCGAATCGTGCACCTGGCTTGGTGAGCACTTCAAGGTTGCGCTGTCACAGGTCAAACCGGAAATCGACGCCCTTTTTGTCGCAGGGATCAACCACGTATTCTTCCATGGGATAGCATATTCGCCGAAAGATACTCCCTGGCCGGGATGGTTGTTCTATGCCTCGACGAATTTCGGCCAGTCCAATACATTCTGGCGTGATTTCCCCGAACTGAACGCCTATATCGCGCGCTGCCAGTCGTTCCTCCAGAACGGTCTGCCCGCTCATGATGTCCTCCTGTACTGGCCGATTCATGATGTATGGCGCACGGGAGCGGACGAGGATATGCTTCACCACTTCCAGGTTCACAATGCAAACCAGTGGTTCTACGGTACCCCGTTTCATGATGCCGCGCAAACCATGTGGGACAGGGGTTTTACGTTCGATTATATTTCGGACCGCCAGATTGCCGTTTTGAAATATTCATCCGGGGAGATCAGAACAGGGGCTGATGCCTGTAAAGTGCTCATTGTTCCAGGATGCGGGTATATGCCGGGTGAAACGCTGGAAAAGCTTGTGAATCTTGCACGGAGCGGTGCGATCATTATTGTCACCGGGTCGCTTCCGGAAGATGTTCCCGGTCTGGCGAATCTCAGGGAAGGCCGTCAGAAGATACATGCATCGCTGGACGAGATCAGGCGGAAAACCGCTGAGCGCGACGGAATAAAGGTGTCGCCGGTCGGAAAGGGCGCATTTCTTGTCGGGAGCGACCTCGAAAGAATGCTGACAATGGCCGGAGTGAGCCGTGAACCGGTCGTCGATAAGGGTATCGAATTCGTGCGGCGGACATACGGAAGCGGATATCATTATTTTATGACCAATCTCGGCGAAAAGACTGTCGATGGATGGGTGCCGCTCGGTGTGAAGGCGGCTTCCGCAGTTATCTTTGATCCGCTCTCGGCCCATAACGGCTCTGCGGAAATCCGTAAAGGTAATAACGGTGAAACACAGGTATATCTTCATCTTGAGCCCGGACAGTCGCTCATTCTGCGGACGGTCTCTTCCGGTAAAATCGGTGGCCCGAAATGGGAATATCGTGAGCCTGACGGGGATTCGGTCGGGATACAGGGACCATGGGAGATCACTTTTGTGGACGGCGGCCCGAAGCTTCCGCAGAAAGTCAGGACGGACAGTCTGGTTTCCTGGACTGAACTCAGGGACACTGATGCCCGAAACTTCGGAGGAACCGCCCGGTATACGGTCACATTCCGGAATCCGGCCCTGAAAGCGGATGACTGGATGCTCGATCTGGGCCGTGTCTGCGAAAGCGCCCGTGTCCGGCTGAACGGGGAAGATAAAGGGTGCGTATGGTGTTTTCCTTATACTCTGAGTTTGGGCTCATCTATCAGAGATGGCGACAATATCCTCGAAATAGAGGTAACCAATCTCGGCGCGAACCGTATTGCGGATATGGATCGCCGCGGGGTGCCATGGAAAATCTTTTACGATATCAATTTCGTCAATATCAAGTACGAGGAGTTTAATGCCTCTGTCTGGCTGCCTGTGGATTCCGGTCTCATTGGGCCGGTCAGGCTGCAGCCGGTGAAGTACCGTTTCGCCGAAAAGAAGTGATTGAGGCGGAAATAAAATGATGACGGTATATGCTCCTTTATCTGGAAACACTCCGAAAGCCGCGCTGAAATATATAGCATTTAAACCATACAAGCCGGCGCGCAAAGGAAAGTATCACATTAAATGTGTTCTGAAAGAATGGTTGATTGTCCGCCAGCAATACTTGATTGGTGAACCCCCAAAATCCACGATGAATTGTATTGTAATACATTGATTATAAATAGAATATAGACCATCAAGGCCTGTGTATTTAAACCCCGTTGAAAAGCCCCACGGTCACAACCGGTTTTCGGAAAAAGAGTGGGTGCTTTTCGAGCGAGCCAAAGGCTCGTGAGTTCACACATTCCCGAAAAACGGGCAGTGAACGGGGAAACAGGCTTTTTACGAGGTGCCTTTTCCCTGGTTACTTCCTTTGGGTATGCAAAGGAAGTAACATATGAAAAATGTGTTCTGAAAAGAATGGTTGATTGCCGGTCAGCAGTACTTGATAGTTGACAAACGAATCATTCCTTCCTATTTTTCTATTCTATTGTATGTTTTCATGCACATTCACAATGATTCGGTATTTCCTGATACATTAGCCTGTACCATATTGTTTCATGATATGGCTGTAACTGTATAATTATGAGTATGTTATTGTTTCCCTCGCATCAAACGTCGGGAAAGACTTAACCATTTTATTTCTTGAAAGGCGTTCAACAATGGAGAAATCACAACCTGTCAGACCGGTAAATTCTTATCCGTACAGTTTACTGCAGTTGTCCTCGCTGGTGATTTTACGGCTTCTTATCGGCTGGCATTTTCTGTATGAGGGATTTGCGAAAGTATTTAATCAGAACTGGTCGGCGGCGCCGTTCCTTTTGGAATCGAAAGGCCTGTTTTCACCCTTTTTTGTCTCGATGGCTCAGAATCCCCAGATTCTGGCAATGGTCAACTTGTCGAACAAGCTCGGGCTTATTGCGATCGGTCTCGGGCTGATGACCGGCACGCTTACCCGTCTGGCAAGCCTTTTCGGCATTCTTCTTATCATGCTCTACTATTTTGCCACACCACCCTTTATCGGGTATACCTATTCGGTGCCTGTTGAAGGCAGCTATATGATTGTCAATAAAAATCTTATCGAAGCATGGGCGCTGCTTGTCCTGATAGTATTCCCGACAGGGAAAATGATCGGGCTCGACAGATTGCTCTTCCCTAAAAAAAGCATATGAATTCTCTTTTACTATATCGGAGGTGATACGAATGGAACAGGATGTACATAACGATAATGAGCAGGTGCGGCAGGAACCTGAAAAAAAACGGTATTTCGACCGGCGGGATGTCCTGAAGGGTCTGGCGACATTACCCATCGTGGGACTGTTTTTTGCCAAGCTCTATAAAAAATGGTACATGGTCAAAACGGAAGACACCAAGAGCAAGCAGTTTCTTGCCGAGCTCGGATTGAGTGATGAAGCCCCATCGATACTGCCTTCCGGATCGCTCAAGAATTCCAACCAGACATTGAGGCTCGGCATCATCGGCTGCGGAAGCCGCGGGGAATACCTGCTGAGAGCGGCCGGATTTGCTCATCCGAGCTGGGTTGAGAGCATGAAACAGGCTATGGTAGAAAATAAAAACGACTTCCGGCTTAAGGATTTCATCGACCAGGATGATCTCAATATCGTCTTCAATGGTATCTGCGATGTTTTTGATATCAGGGCGGATGCGGCGCTTGAAACCGTTAAGACAGGCTCGAACAAGGGGAAAGAGAACAAGGGAGCGAAGCGGTTCCGCCGGTACAAAGACATGCTCGAAAGCGATGAAATCGATGCGGTCATCGTCGCCACTCCCGAGCACTGGCACGCCCAGATTGCTATCGATGCTGCACAGGCGGGGAAACATGTCTACCTCGAAAAACCCCTGTGTCTTTCCATTCCGCAGGCATATGATGTCGTAGCCGCGGTCAGGGAGAGCGGTATCAAGTTCCAGCTCGGACACCAGAGCCGTCAGACCGATGCCTATATGATGGCGCATGAGGTTGTAAAGAAAGGCGTTCTCGGGAAAATAACCCTTGTTACCCTCTCGACGAACCGTAACGATCCGAACGGCGCATGGGTTTACAGCATTCATCCCGAAGCGAGCCCCATGAATATCGACTGGCGTCAGTTCATCGGCAGTTCGCGCCGTATGCCCTTCAATATGGAGCGTTTTTTCAGGTGGAGATTATGGTATGATTACGGGACCGGTCTTTCGGGCGATCTTTTTACCCATGAATTCGATGCAATGAATATGATTATCGACCTCGGGATACCGAAAAACGCGGTTGCGACCGGTGGCGTGTATTTTTACAAGGATGGCCGTGAAGTCCCCGATGTCTACCAGGCGAACTACGAATATCCCGACAAGGATCTGACCCTCGTATATTCGGCGACCCTGTCCAGCAACGCCAAAAGAGGCAAGCTCATCATGGGCAATGATGCCACCATGGACCTCGGACAGCTCCATGCAAGCGCCCTTGCGGTCACCGCCGATTCGGGCTCGACACGGTTCCGTGAGAAGATCGATCAGGGTCTCATTGACCCGGAAATACCGATGTTTTCATACACCCCGGGTTCCAAGGGTTTCGACGCGGTAACAACCGCCACCGAGAAATATTTTGCCGGCAGGGGGCTCCTCTATACCTACCGTGAGGGGAAACGGGTTGACACGACCCATCTTCACATTCGTGAATGGCTCGATGCAATCCGTACCGGCGGCGATACGAGCTGCAATATCGACCGGGGATTCGAGGAAGCGATTACCGCCCATATGGGAACTCTTTCGTATAAGATCGGCAGAAAAGTCGAATGGGATTTCGAAAACAACAGGGTTAAAGACCTGACACCCCCGAATGACTGGACCGACGAGGAAATACAGCGCTGTATTGCGAGTATCGGCAAGAACACGATATAACACATTGTGATGCACAATGATATCGTACTCTTTTTATTATAAAGGGCCGTGACGGGAGAGCATGGTGGTTTTGTTTTCGGGTCGTTAATCTTGTCGCAAACCGCAAGGGGGGATTGTGAGCGCAAAATTCCGTCTCAGTTTCATGATGTTTTTGCAGTATGCCGTCTGGGGATCGTGGTATCCGGGATTGTCCGAGTATTTGATTAATACCCTCGGTTTTACAGGTGCGCAGGTCGGAGCGATTTATGCCACGTTGCCGTTTGCGACGGCAATTGCACCGTTTATCGGGGGGCAGTTCGCCGACCGTTATTTTGCAACACAGTATGTTATTGCGTTTCTTCACCTTGCTGGCGGCGCCTTCCTGATTTTTGTTTCGCGTGTTACCGATTACACAACCATGATGTGGTTGATGTTTCTCTACTGCATGCTGTTTGCTCCGACGCTCGCGTTGACCAATTCCATTGCCCTTGTCAATCTGGATAATCCCGAGAAAGACTTCGGCCGGATACGGGTATGGGGAACTCTGGGCTGGATAGCCGCCGGGATTGGTCTGTCGGCATGGCGTATCGGCGCAAACAAGATTTTGGGAGCTTCGGTCGCAGGCGACACTCTGCTGATGGCGGGGGTACTTTCCTTTGTCATGGGTTTGCAGGCATTAACGCTTCCTCATACGCCGCCGAAAAAAGAGGCATCGAATCCCTGGGCGTTCGTGGAGTCTTTTAAAATGCTCAAGGATAAGAATTTCGCCATTCTGATTGTCATTGCGTTCATTGTCAGCACAGAACTCATGTTTTACTATGTTCTTACCGGGCCGTTCCTTGTATCGGATCGTATAGGCGTTTCCACATCGAACATGACTACGGTCATGGTGATTGCCCAGCTTGCCGAGATTTTCGTCATGGCGTTTGCGCTGCCGTATTTCATGCCCAAATACGGTATCCGTAAAACAATGGTGTTTGGCATTCTTGCCTGGCCGGTCCGGTATATCATTTTTGCCATAGGATATCCGGCCTGGCTTGTTATCGCATCGCTGGCGCTCCATGGTTTCTGTTATGTGTTTTTTTTCACCGCCATTCAGGTGTATGTTGACAAGGTGGCTCCTCCGGATACCAGGGCATCCGCACAGAGTTTCATTGCAATCGTGACACTCGGGCTCGGGAATTTCCTCGGCAGCCTCTTCACCGGATGGATACGGGATTACTTTACTGCGGATAATGTAACGAACTGGACAGGAGTGTTTCTTGTGCCGACAGTGCTGACCATTATCTGCGCGTTTGCTTTGATTGTATTCTTCAAAGATGACAACAAACAGTCCGCAGTGACTCAGTGATGTATTTCAGCCGGTATGCCGTATAAAAGTATTGTAGCATCAGGTGGATAAGACTTTTCCTTTTGTAGCTGCAGGCATGAAAAGAAGATTCGAATAACCGTGATCGACGATAGTGAGAGGAATACGGGATTGTTTCCGGTGTCGATCGGAAGAGTGTGGGTTTATTACAAGTAATTGCGAGTAAATGGCATCATTCAAGGAAGCGAGGTTACAGATGGCAAAGAAAAGACTGGGAGTAGGATTGATCGGAGCAGGATTTATCGGCAAATTCCATATCAAGTCATGGGTTGGTGTCCGTAATGCGGATATTCTCGGAATCGTTGATAAAAAATCAGAACTATCCAAAGAAGCTGCCGCCCTCTGTAAAAAGCTCGATGTCGGTGAACCGAAGGTGTTCAAATCCATCGCCGATATGGTAGCCGATCCTTCAATAGATGCCGTATGGATTTGCGCCCCGAATTTCACCCGTATCGATGTCATGGAAGAGATCGTTGGAACTATCGAGTCCGGCAAGGGCAAACTGATCGGTGTATGCTGCGAAAAGCCGCTCGGCAGAAACGTTGCGGAGGCGAAAAAACTACAGGCGCTCGTGAAACGTGTCAATCTCCTCGATGGATATCTCGAGGATCAGATATTTTCCGTTTCGACAGTCCGCGGAAAAAACATCCTCTGGGGAAGAGGAGCCGCGGTTGCCGGCAGACCGTACCTCGCGCGCGCTGCGGAAGAACACAGCGGACCGCACATGCCGTGGTTCTGGGATGGCGTTCTCCAGGGCGGCGGCGTGCTCAACGACATGATGTGTCATTCGGTTGAGACCGCGCGCTTTCTGCTCACCCCTCCCGGCGCTCCCCGCAATGTCATCAGGCCAAAGAAAGTCACAGCCTATACAAACTGCCTCAAATGGCAGCTTCCGAAATACGCGAAGAAGCTTTCGGAATACAGTAAAGGGAAACTCGATTATCTGAAGAAACCGGCGGAAGATTTTGCCCGGTCGCTCGTGGAATACGAGGATGAAAAGGGAAATCCGATTGTTGTCGAAACGACGACCTCGTGGAGCTATGTGGGTGCGGGTCTCAGGCTCGCCATGGAAGTGCTCGGTCCCGAGTATTCCATGAGCATCAATTCTCTCGATACCGATCTGAAAATTTTCATGAGCCGCGAAGTCAAGGGACAGGCCGGGGAAGACCTCGTTGAAAAGCAGAATGCCGAAATCGGCCTCATGCCGATTGTAAGCGATGAGGAAGGTGCATACGGCTATACGGGCGAAAACCGTCACATGGTCCAGAGCTTCCTCGCCGGGAAACGGCCCGATGAAAATTTCGATGATGGCGTCGAGGTAACCGAGCTCCTCATGACCGCGTACAGAAGCGCGGAAGCGGAAAAAACCATTGAGTTTCCGTGGAAGGGTCTCGATAAGTACATTCCGCCGGTTGCACGGGGCGAGTGGAATCCCAGAAAATCGAAGTAATCGGCATCGGACATATGGATTGTGGCTGAAAATGCCGAACTGGAACGCATCAACGAAGGAGATGCTATGAAAAAGATCATGGCGGCCGTGATGCTTATATTGCTTACGGTGACGTTATTCATTGCGCAGGGAACGAGCGCTTCTGCAGCTGAAAAGGTTGACTATTCAAAAGTCCGGATACGGGAATTTCCCGTCGCCATGCAGTGCTGGACATTCCACACATTCAGCTTTTATGAAACACTTCCGAAGGTAAAAGCGCTGGGTATCAAATACCTTCAGGCGTATCCCGGTCAGGTGCTGAGCAAGGACAATCCCGACAAAAAACTCATTCACACCATGTCCGACGCTGATATGGAGCAGGTTAAAAAAGTTCTTGCCGAAAACGGTATAACCATCGTGGCGTACGGTGTTGTGGATATCGGCACAACCGAAAAATCCATGCGGGAGGTCTTCGATTTTGCGCGGAAGATGGGAATTCGCACCATCTGCGCCGAGCCATCCTTTGAAGATTACACCCTGCTCGAAAAGCTGGTCCGTGAATACAACATCGGTATCGCCATTCACAACCATCCCGAGCCGAGCAAATTCGCCCGCCCGGAGGTTGTGGTAAAGGCTGTGAAAGGTCTCGACAGCCGTATCGGCTCCTGCGCCGACACGGGGCACTGGATGAGAACCGGCGTCAATCCCCTCGACGCCCTCAGGATGCTCGATGGACGTATCATCGATGTTCATCTCAAGGACCTCAATGTTTTCGGAGACAAGGATGCGGTCGATGTGCCGTTCGGTTCGGGAAAGGCCAATATTCATGACATTCTGGCCGAACTGACCGAGCAGAATTACCGTGGATTCCTCACCATTGAGCATGAAAATCCGAACGAACTCGAAAATCCCTCGCCGTCGATCAAAAAGGGTCTCGATTACATCGACAGCATAACCTACTTCAAGGGCTATGAGGAACTGCTCTCGTGGAATAACGGCCGGTGCGGCAAGCATGGCTGGAACCATTACGGCCCCGGGTACTTCGAGCTCGACGAGAAAACCGGAATCCTGAAATCGCACAAGGGAATGGGGCTTTTCTGGTACAGCAAGAAGAAGTTCAAGGATTTTATTCTTGAAGTCGACTACAAGACCGAGGTGCCCAACGCGAATTCCGGCATTTTTTACCGGGTTCCCGATGTTCCGACGAGCGATGCGTACATCTATAACTCCTTCGAGATACAGATTGACGATTCACAGACGGGTATTCACCAGACCGGCTCCGTGTATGATGCGGAAGCGCCGAAGTTAGCCGCCTTCAACAAGACCGGTGAATGGAACCATTTCAAGATCACCCTCAAAGGCCGGAACGTCAAGGTGGAGCTCAACGACAAGCTCGTTGTCGACTGGAACATGGAACCCCGCGGGAAGATTCGCGAGTATGCGCTCGAGGGATATATCGGGCTCCAGAACCACGATTACGATACCTCGGTATACTTCAAGAATATCTTTGTCAAGGAGCTTAAATAGATCAGACCTTCTGATATTCGATGATAGTGCAATTGATGTACCCTGGTAACCGTTTAAAAGTCCGGGGATCATATTAATATGATCCCCGGAGTGAAAAATAAAACTCTCTTTATATCTGATATCTTTAGTGTCTTCGTGTCTTTGTGGTTATAATTCATATCAGCAGCGCTTTACTGCCTTTCCCTCAGTAAAATCATGAGAAAAAACCTGTCCTTCCTTATTAAACCGGCGTCATCGGACTGTAACCTTTTCTGCGACTACTGTTTTTACCGCAAGACGGCGGAAGCCTATCCTGAAACCACCGTACACCGTCTCACTCTCGATACCTTTACGGAACTCGTACACAAGGCTCAGGTACCGGGCCGCCAGGCGGTCTCATACATGTGGCAGGGGGGTGAGCCCATGCTCATGGGAATCGATTTTTACCGGCAGGCGCTCGCTGTTCAGGAATCACACCGTCAGCCCGACCAGACCGTATCAAACACGATACAGACGAACGCTATCCTCATCGACGATGACTGGGCTCGGTTGTTTGCCGAGCACCGATTTCTTGTCGGCATCAGCCTGGATGGCCCCCGTGAGCTGCATGACATTCACCGGTTCACGCGGTCGCACAAGGGTGTTTTCGACCGTGTCATGAATGCCTGCGCGATACTCGACAAGCATAAAGTCGATTTCAATATCCTGTCGGTGGTGAATTGCGATACGGTCAGGCATCCGGTGGAAATTTACCGTTTTCTGGTCAGTCACGGCTTCCATTATCTCCAGTTCATACCCTGTCTCGAAGTTGTCGATGGCGAGAAGGCGCCGTTTTCGGTGCCTGCCGACGAGTACGGGCGGTTTCTCTGCGACCTGTTCGACATATGGTTCGAGGACGGTTATCCGTATGTGAGCATACGCCTTTTTGACAACCTCCTCCAGTACTATGCGGGTTACACACCCGAATGCTGCATGTACAAGGATTCATGCGGGGAATATCTCGTGGTCGAGCACAACGGCGATGTTTTCACCTGTGACTTTTTTGTTACGGAGGAATGGCATATCGGCAATATTCTTGTGAACACACCCGACGAGATTATGGAAACGCCGAAATACCAGGAGTTCGCAGGTCTCAGACGTCTGGAATGCATCGAGTGCGAAACCTGCCCGTGGCTCGGATTCTGTCAGCGCGGATGCGTGAAGCTCCGCTACCTGCCCGAGATGAATTACAGTGCGCGCAATTATCTCTGCGACTCATACAGAACGTTTTTCGAATACTCGAAAGACCGTTACCGGTTTTTAACATGGGATATTATACGCCGTCATGCCAACCAGCCTGCGCCATCAATCGGAAGAAACGATCCCTGTATCTGTGGCAGCGGGAAGAAATTCAAGAAGTGCTGTGAGCCTTACAGTTTTATTGTGAAAAAGTAGGGCAATGTGGCAGAGGGACAGAGTGACAAAGAGACAAAGTGATAAAGGGATAGAGGGACAGAGGGGATTTTTCAGCCATTGTACGGATATGTAATCCTCAGCCTGCACCAGCGGATATGGGTGACACATGCCACGGTGCACCAGAAACCTGCCAGAATATCGTCATCCGATGTGAGAATCGCCTGTGGCTTGCCGAACGCATAGGTCGCCATATCGGCAAGGCACCGGTCACGGGCCGCTGTACCGACATGTGACTGTCCCCGCGCATCCCAGATCATGACCTGAGTGCTGCAATACCATGTTTTCCCCTCGTTTTCGGAAAGTATTACCATGATTCCGGGCTGTTCCGCTGCCCGCAGGCTGTAGAGCATACAAAGACATCCGCCGCCGATGTTAACAAGAGCTGTCGTATGTCCCATGACGCCGACCGGTTCCGGTGCACTCCATGTTGCTCCGTTGTTGTCCGATATCGTGCGGTGGAGGGCAAGGTCTTTGTCAGCCTTCATGTTGCGTGTCCACAGCAGACTGACGAGACGGCCATCCTCAACGGGGACGATCGTTGAATCCCAGTAGACAATTCCATGTTCATGGCCGTCGGCAATGGTGGTACGGTCGCCCCAAGTTTTTCCCCGGTCGCCGGAAAAAAGGGCAACTGTCCGCTGACGAGCCGGATGAGGGTCATCGTATGCCTTCCACGTTTCAAAGGGCATGAGCCAGCGGCCGTCACTCAGCTCGATTACCGGGCCGGCGGGATTTCCGATCTCACCCTCCGGCAGGCTTACCGATTGCGGGAGAGACCATGTTCTGCCTCCATCCGTAGATCGGAACAGGGCCGCATCCACCGGTAGATATCCCTCGGTCAGGGGATTGTAAATGGGCTTTTCGGGGTCTGAGCGGTCGAACCGGCAGCTTGTCATGAGAAGGGTGCCGTCCGACAGGCGTGTCATCGCTCCGGTACGGTAGCTGTAGGGTCTGTCGTCACCGGAACCGTCCCATATCACGCCCTCGTCGATCCATGTTCTGCCGCCGTCGGTCGAGCGCAGCCTGCAGATGACACCATCGGCGCTCTCCCATGCCGAGCCGCGGCGGAACGTGCAGAGAAATTCGTTTTCCGATATCTGGATGATGAACGGAAACGAGGCATGAACCGGCTGCAGCTGGGGTAGTGGATTCCGGTAGAGAATACCCTGGTCGACAATGTGTATCATGGCGAGCGTCTCCGGCGCATATAAGTGCATGCTGCTAATACAGGGGGTGATGAATAGTATATATCCGTAATTTACGTTCAATCAATAATAGAGTCGAGACTTTACTGTAGCAAGGAAATTTTTCAGCCTTTTTATCTGCTCAGGTTCTTTATCCCGGTAATCATAATAATCCTGTAAATCCCGGTTCGGATTTTTTTATTCTCTCCTTTGCTTTTGTTTCATTCCATGCTATATATTTACGTATTCATTTCAATAACCGCAGTGTAGGGAGCTTATGAAGAGCCTCGAACAGATACAGGAAAGCATCGACCGTTTCCGCCGTTCCTTCTGGGACAGAGCCGCCTGTGATCGCCCGCCGGTCGGAGTATCGAGCGAAGGGTCGAACATGCCCATCAATTACCTCCGCAGGGAACTGCATGTCGACGAGCTGAATCCTGACGATGTGAATGCCGGGTTATGCATGAGCGATTACGAGTATATCTCACCGGAACGCCGCGTTGTTTCGGATGACTGGATTCCCTTCTCGGCGGCATGGCGCGCGATACCATGGCTCGAAGCGATGTGCGGGTGTCCCGTCCGCTATGCCTCCGGGTCTCTGGCGCCCGGGCACTGGGTCGATTCTGCCGCTGACCTGACAAGTGTCGCGCTGCCGGTAGGGGGGCAGTGGCTCGACTGCATGAAAAAACTGACCGAAGACCTCGCGGCATCGGTTCCTCCTGATTGCTGGATAAGCCCGTCGATACTGCGGGGGCCGTCCGATGTCATCGCGGCGATGCGTGGATTGACCGGTTTTTTCTGCGATCTGTATGACAATCCACGTGCAGTTGATGAGATGGCCTCACGGGTGAACCGTCTGTTTCTGGATGTGCTGAAGCTCCATTTTTCACTCGTCGGGCCGAAACTCGGCGGCTACGGGCACATTTACGGCTACTGGGCGCCGGGAAGGACTATCACCATACAGGAGGATGCGCTCGGTATGTGTTCCCCGGATGTATACAGGGCGATGTTCATGAAATATAACATCGAGCTTGTCGAGAATCTGGGGCCGTACATATTCTTTCACCTGCACAGCACCGGATTTCAGCATTACCGCGATGTGCTCCGCATACCCGGTCTCGCCGGTCTTGAGATAACGATCGAGGAAAACGGCCCCCGGCTGCGTGATATGATACCGGTTCTGCGAGAAATCCTCGAACGGTCGCGGCTTATCGTGTTTGTATACCATTTTTTCGAGGATCTGCCGGAAGTGCTTCGCAGCATTCCGCATGACGGACTTTATATGGTCATATCCGACAAATTTATACGCTCCGAGGATGAGTTCGGAGCTTTTATTAAAAACCACTGGAAACGTTGAGGCTTTTCATTCTGTGAAATTTTACCGCTGAACAGGGATAATATCGCATATATGCTCGTAATAGTGTTTTGCTCCGGAGGAATATGATGAAGATACAGGGTACAATAATCGATATGTTCTATAGGGCGGCGACCGGCAGCAGGTTTATCCGGATTCTGCTCACACCGGTGGGATTGACGCTCTTTTTCGGATTTCTTTTTCTCTTTATCGTTCTGTCCCTGAAGATCGATTCCTTTCTGCACCTGCCGCATATTCCGCCGGCGCCGTATAATGTTGTCATCTCCGTCCCTGTCCTTACGGGGGGTATAATGCTGATACTGTGGTCGCTGCTCCACTGTTTAAGGGCTCGTGGAACCCCGGTGCCGTTCAATCCGCCGAAACGGGTCATTACCGACGGCCCCTACGCTTTCACGAGGAATCCCATGGTTACCGGTTGTTTTTTTGTTTTTGTCGGGCTGGGAATTTTTTTCAGATCGTTATTTCTCACCTTTGTTTCCACGCCCATTATCGGTGTTTTTATAATACTTGAATTAAAACTCGTCGAAGAACCCGAGCTTGAACGCCGTCTCGGCAGGGATTACTGCGACTACCGGAAAAGGGTGCCCATGTTTATTCCCCGGCTGAAGAAATGACCAAGACCGGACAACTGTCGGGGAGACCCGTACGATGATTTTTGTATCCCGAAACAGATTGTATTCCCGGTTCTCCCGGTACGTTTTACCGTTCTTCCTTCTCCTGCTCACCGGAGGCTGCCGTAATGAAACCCCGGAGCAGAACGCGGAGCTTGTTTTCCGCATGGCGGTCCAGCATGATTCCTCGAACAAGGTCTGGGTCGCCACCGATCTGTTCCGCCGTGAGCTCGAAAGACGGTCGAACGGCAGGATACGGGTGATGTTTTACGATTCGGGCGTTCTCGGAGCGGAACGTCAGATTCTCGAAGCGTGTTACCTCGATGTTATCGAGGTCGTGCAGGTGACATCGTCTGTTGTCACCACCATCGGCCCGGTTTTCAGCACGCTTGACATGCCCTATCTGTTTGTCAGCGAGGAGCACCACCAGAAAGTCCTCAACGGCCCCATCGGGCGGGAGCTTCTCGATAGCCTGTCAGGGATAAGGCTGCAGGGACTCGCGTTCTATTCCTGCGGTTTCCGTGATGTTTTCAATTCAAAAAGGCCCGTGTATGGACCGGACGATCTCAGGGGCATGAAGATTCGGGCCATGGAAAGCCCGGTCATGCTCAATTCGATAAACTCCATGGGAGCGAGCGCGACACCGCTCGATGCATCGGAAGTATACAGCGCTCTGAAAACCGGTGTCGTCGATGGCGCCGAAAACAATCCCCAGGTGTTCATTTCTCAGCATTACAGCAACGCTTGCAAATTTTATTCGCTCACCGGGCACTTCGCCAATCAGCATGTACTCATTGCCAACAAAAAGTGGCTGGATTCGCTGAAGCCCGAATTCCGGGAGCTTATCCGCGCTGTCGCCCGTGACATCATACCCGAGTACAACCGGGCATGGAATGAAGCGGTCGCGGAGGCGATGACCAGAATGGCGGAACGAAACGTTTCGGTAAACGGAGTCGATGATAAACGGGCATTCATCGAACGTGTTCAGCCGATTTATGAAGAATACCGCGATAGTGTGCCGCCGGAGCTTGTCCTGCGTATCAGAAAGGAAGCGGACAGTGAAAATCTTCTTCCGCTGGCTCGATAGACTGCTCGACACAACAGTATGCATGGTTCTTGCCGTCATGACCATTGTTGTCGCGGTCAACGTTTTCTGCCGTTTTGTGCTGTCTTTTTCGTTGTCGTGGGGAGACGAAACAGCCCAGATACTCCTCGTGTGGATGACATTTCTCGGCGCGGCCATCGCCATGCGGAATGACTCGCATTATGCGTTCGATTATCTCGTTCGCTCTCTGCCATCGAAAGCCGGAATGGTGTTCACAGTAGTGAACCGTCTGATCGTCATTGCCATGACCGCACTGCTCATCTACTGGAGCGGCGATGTGACCATCCAGATAAGCAGGTGGGTCATGCCTGCAACGGGAATCAGCAGGTCGCTGGTTTATGGCGCCTGTCCGGTTGGCGGATTGTTTATGCTTCTGTATGCTCTGCGGAATTTCGCGACAGACTGCGGAAGCCTCGGAAAAATTCGAAAACAGGAAGACCGCAAGCCTGTTGAAGAAACCTGAAAATCCTTGTGGGGACTGTACATGACCGTACTGCTGTTCGGTGTTTTTATACTCCTGCTGCTCCTCGATGTACCGGTGGCGTTCTGCCTCATGATTTCCTCGCTTGCCGCGCTGATCTATGCCGGGATCGATCCAATCGTGGTCGGGCTGGAAATGAGCCGTTCGATGGCGTCGTTTTATCCCTTTATAGCCGTTCCCTTCTTCATGCTCGCGGGCGAGCTCATGGCGAAAGGCGGACTGTCGAACAAAATCATCGATTTTGCTCGCGCGGTTGTCGGGCACAAACGCGGTGGTATGGCGATGGCAACCACACTGTCGTGCATGATTTTCGGCGCGGTTTCGGGCGCTTCGAGCGCGACGACCGCAGCGATCGGCACTGTGATGATCCCCGCCATGAAAAAGAGCAGGTTCCCCGATGGTTTTGCAACCGCGCTCGTTGCCTGTTCCGGGACGACGGGTGCCATGATTCCGCCGAGCATGGTGCTCATCATTTACGGGGTCATCGCGAATCTTTCGATAGAACGCCTGTTCATGGCTGGGGTAATCCCCGGAATCCTTATCGGCACGGGGCTTATCGGGGTCAGCTATCTGTATGCGGCAAAACACGATCTTCCGACAGCACCGGGGGCCTCTCTGAAAGGTATCATGAAGAGCCTGACCGGTTCTTTCCTTGCTGTTCTGCTGATGATCATCATCTTTGCCGGGATTCTCGGAGGCATATTCACCGCTACCGAGGCGGCCGCAGTCGCGGTTGTTTATGCGTTTATCGTGGGTTTTTTAGTATACCGCGGGATACGGCTTCGTGATATGCCCTCAATTCTTGTGACCGTGGTTCAAAATACGGCGGCTTTGAGCTTTCTCATCTGTTCCGCGGGACTTTTTTCCTGGGTTCTGACCCTCGGTTTCATACCGCGTATACTCACTACCTCGATACTTTCGGGCGCCGAACATATGCTGAGCCCCCTGTACGGATTTCTGCATCCGGATGTGTATTTCCTGGTGAAGAAAGTTGTCATTCTTCTGGTGCTGAACGGTGCGCTCCTTGTTGTAGGAATGTTCGTGGATGCCGGACCCGCCCTGCTCATCGTGGTTCCGGTGCTCATGCCCCTGACGGGTGAGCTGCACATGGACCCCGTTCATTTCGCTCTCGTGGTGGTCATCAATCTGGTCATCGGCCTTGTTACGCCTCCGGTCGGCACGACGCTGTTCGTAGCCAGCGGTGTCGCAAAAATCAAAATCAGCGAGGTTGTTCCTTATATCCTGCTCCTGCTGCCGGTCATGATTCTGGTACAGCTTCTCATAACGTTCATACCGCCTTTGACATTGTTTCTGGCAGATTTCGTGAAATAAATACTCAAGAAATCTCAAACGAACAGATTCTTATGCTATATTACAGCTATCACTTTTAAATATCATTGATTCTCTGGAGACTGCCCCATGAAACGTCGCGATGCAATCAGTCTTGTTCCGCTCTCTGCTGCCGGTATGCTGGGTTTGTCCATACCGGACGCCAGTGCTGTTGAAGATTCTAAGCCACTTTCCCTTCGCTATTTCGACCGTGTGAAGGAGATGCTAGAACACATCCGGAGCACCGAGTCCGACAACCTGCTCGAAGCAGCGTACCATATCGCCGGAACATATAAAAAAGGCGGTAAATGCTATTCATTGTGGGATCTGGGACACAGCACCATGGAGGACATATTCGAAAACCGTCCCGGCAATCCCGACATTTTCACCTCAGGATACCCCGCAGACAAGGCTCAAAATGGTGATCTGCTCCTTGCCAATGTGTTCGGACAGCCGTTCGAAGACCCGCGCGCAAGGGGCGTTTTTGTCATCGGAGGCCCCGCGCCGTGGTGCGGTGAAACTCCTGATGCGCACCTGCTGTCCGATTTTCATCAGAAACTCAGAATCCGTCCCTATTCCGACCTGTGGATCGACACGCACATCTCGACCCTCGGAGCGATAATGTGGCTGCCCGGGGCGAAATATCCCATGGGGGCCGTATCCGGCGTACTCGGGATGACAACCTTCTGGATGATGATCGCCGATGCGGTGAGGATTCTTGCGGCTGATGATGTATATGTCAATGTCATGGGAGACGAACCTGACCTCGACGACAAGGCACGGTATACAAGCCTCAACGAACCTCTGGGTGAACGGTATTTCG
The DNA here is from genome assembly GCA_021372535.1 of bacterium. Taxonomy (NCBI): domain Bacteria; species bacterium. The sequence goes on along the minus strand of JAJFUH010000042.1, from coordinate 12,857 downwards.
ATGAGATGATCAGCCAGATCAACCGTATCGAGGCAGAGCTCGGCTCGGTCGAAAAAATCGCGGACACGGCGGTCAGCACCATTCTCTCCGGCGGGAAGGTATATATTTACAGCAGGCTCTGGGAAACCCTTGCCGTCGAGTCGAACACACGGCGGGGGGGGCTGACCATGTTCAAGTCGGTGTTCACGAAAGGTCCCGAATGGGGTTTGACGAAAAATTTCAAAGGAACCGACAAGGATTTCGTCATTATGGGTATCTATCAGCCCGATGACGAGGCCGATCTCGCTTTTCTTGACACTCTCCGTAAACTCAAAATACGGACGGCGTCGATCGGTCCGGCAACCAGGAATGGCGTCTTTGCGGATGGGAAGAATGTACCGTCCCGGGCCGATGTCCACCTCGGGCTCATGTGCGATACCTATGGCATTTTTGCCGTTCCCGGGGTGAAAAGAAAAGTGTGTCCCACATCCGGAGTGCTCGTCAACCAGATGTTTTATGCCGTATGCATGCGAATGGCCGAGCTGATTATTGAAAGAACCGGCAATACACCATATATTTATCCGAATGCGGCCATTGAAGGTCCGCCGTACGCTGAATTCGGAAGGATACACAACGCCGGTCAGCGAAGGGGCTATTAAATCGTGAAAAAACACAAAAATATGTAGTCCGACATGTCAACACATTATAATAGAACACGGATTTTCGCGGATTTGTATTTTATTTATCTGGTTATGCAATTAGCTCATAATCACCAATTTATTATATGTGTATTGTCATTCCCAAGAACGAAGTGAATTGGGAATCCAGTATAATATCACTCTGTCAGGAATGATAGATGATGGATTCCCGTTTTCACGGGAATGACACTCTAACATAGGCAAATAACTCAATCGTAAATATTTTCTGGTGTATACAGAATCCATGATGAGGAGAAATCATCGATATGAATGTGGTGAATACTGACTCCGTACAAGTAAATCGCGAGTCGCTTGAACGGTTCTGTCGCAGCGTGTTTCAGTCTCTCGGCCTGTCTGAATATGATGCGAAAGCCACATCCGCTGTACTCGTTGCCGCCGATGCGCGGGGGATTCCGTCTCACGGTGTCGGGCGGTTGTGGCGGTATGTGAACGGCCTCAAAACCGGTCTCATGGTTCCCGATGCATCGGTCGAGACGCTCATGGAGACGCCCTCATCGCTCGTAGTTCATGCTCATGGCGCCATGGGTGCTCCGGTCAGTGTCATGACCATGGAGCGGATAATCGGCAAGGCGAAAACCACCGGTGCCGCTTTCGGGTGTGTCCGCGACTCGAACCATTTCGGTATCGCGGGATATTATGCAATGATGGCGCTTTCCGGCGATATGCTCGGAGTTGCCATGACCAATACGGCAGCCCTCGGCGTCCCCACATTCGGCCGTCAGGTGATGTTCGGCACCAATCCGCTTGCGTTTGCGGCGCCCGCGGAAAGGGAACGTGCCTTTGTGCTCGATATGTCGACCACCGTGGTTACAAGGGGGAAAATCGAGGTCTACGACCGTCTCGGAAAGGAACTGCCGTCGGGATGGGCTGTGGACAAAAAAGGCCGTACCGCCCATGACACACGGACTACGCTCGATGACATGTTCTACCGTGTCGGCGGAGGAATACTGCCGCTCGGAGGCGAGGGAGAGGAATTCGGCGGTCACAAGGGATACGGACTTGCGGTTATGGTCGATATCCTCTGTTCGGTGCTGTGCGGCGCTCCTTTCGGAACCGATCTCGCCGATACGGAGACATCGTCCGCCCGGGTCAGCCATTTCTTCGGCGCCATAAGGATCGACACATTCCGTGATCCCGCGGATTTCCGCCGTGACATGGACATCATGCTCGAACGGCTGAGGAAATGCCCCCCTGCCGAGGGCGCCGAACGGGTCTGGTTCGCCGGGCAGAAGGAATTCGAGAAAGAAGAGGAGTGCACGAGACTCGGTGTTCCGGTACTGAGGGAAACCTTCGACGAGATATGTGCAACAGGGAAAGAATACGGTATAGAGCCGCCCATGGTACTGTGAGCGGAGCGGCATGTGAAAATCGATAAAAGGAGGCTGAAGTGATCCCGATTAAAAGAGGGTGCTCTTCATGGGCATCATATAAGATGGTTAGCGCCCTGATGTTTCTGCTGGTGTCCGGTTATGGCCTTTCTTTGGCATGGGCCGCCCAGGCAGAAGAGACGGGACTGCTGTTCCGGCTGTCGGGCGATAAAAGTTTTACCGCCGATTATGCCTGCGGAAACCCGAACCCGACATTTCTGAACGATGTCACTATCGTCAATGACGGCGCGAAAGGTCCCGGTTTCAGCACCGCCCATGTGTCTCAGCTTTTTGCCTACGACGCTCCGGGAAACATGTACGCCGAGCGGGGCACCTTTGCCTTTTTCTGGAGACCGCGCGACCCTGTGGGGAAAACACCGTTCCATATCATTCAGGCAGGGCCGTCCGACCATTCAGACCTCGTCATGACCTGGCTGCGCATCGATTATAACGGCGAGGGCGGCTATGATGCGTTCGTGACCGATATCAATCTCGCCTGTATACGGGTTTCGTACAAGTCGAAGGATTTACCGAAGGCTGACCGGTGGTACCACATCGCCTTTTCGTGGGATGAAACGAAGGGTGTCCGCCTCTATCTCGATGGCAGGCTTATCGCCCAGAAAGATACGGCGACCGTGCTGTATTCGGGTCTTGACCAGTTCGGAACCGGCTGCAGGGGAATTACCCCTCATTTTGTCGGGAGCGAGGGAAATTTCCTCCGCGGCGGTGATTTCGACGAGTTCCGCATATACGACCGCATGCTTCCCGATGACCAGGTTGCACGGATTGCCCGGGGAAATTCCACGACAGGCCTGAAACCGGTTATCCGGAGCCTCAGCGACCCCTCGGTGCGCGATGAATGGTGGCTCAGGTACGGCTGGAACAGGCCGGGCGATATTCCCCCTGCGCTCCCGGGACGTGAGGTTTCGATACGGAAGGTCGAGATTCACGATGTCTATGACCTCAAGCAGTGGTGGTGGAAAGGAACGGACGGCATCCGTGAGACGACATGGCCGTCCGTCTACAACCGTTCGCGGATTCCGGGACGGCATGATTACATCGTACAGCCCGACTGGAACTGTTATTCGCTCTCGGGCAAGTCGGTAACCTTTACCATGCCCGACGAACCGTGGAACCACATCGAGATCGCCGGAGCTGCATACGGCTCCGCGTCGCTTCTGACCGTCGATCCGGCAAGCCATGAATGCACGAAATCTCCGCTCTTTACCCGTCCCGCCGACCAGGAGCGGACATTCTACCGGTTCGACAATTCTGTCCGAGGCGGGAAAGTGGAGTTCACCAACGATGTGCAGGAGACGCCCATCGGAGAGTTCATGGCGTACAACGTCACGGCGGGAAAAGAGCCCGAGGGCGTAACCACGCTCTATTACCGTCTCAACGGCAAGGTCGAGCCCGACAATTCCACGCTCACCTCGATTGTCGGATATATCAACGGGCGGTATTTCCCCGACGAGCGGAGCATCATGGTGGCGCTTCCGAACCGCGCTCCGTCCCGGCCGCTCAGTACCGTGCGCACGAACATGCTTCCCATCGTTCATGTGCTCATTCCCTTCGAGTTCAGGCTGCCGGAAAATCCCATCATCAGCCTCGGCTGGTACAACAGCGGCGGAACACTCCCTTCGTATACATGGGAAAACCTGTATGGCGGTCTCGATGGTATAGCGATCGACCTCCCACCGCTCAAGGTGAAGGCGACACACGGCGATTATTTCCCCCTCAATATCCAGATCAAGGATCCTGTCTGGCCTGCGCGGAACATGTTCGACTTTACCTTCTCGGTGAAACCGGGTGAGCCCAGGACCCTCTGGCTCGATACCCGCGACCGCATCCTTCCGAACGGGTATCCGCTCTATTTCACCATAGCCGGAGCGGGTGAGGATTTCGGCCCCGATGTCCTCGAAGGCGCTCAGGTAAGGCTTATCTTCAAGGACTACGAGGAATCCCGGAAAGAGCACGAAGCTGACCGCTTTGTCCAGGTGAAGGATAATGCGGGGCATATTGTCGAGCCGGGAGCGAATTCCAAGAAATACCGCCTCTACCAGCGTTTCAGCAACGACCTGACCGATCTCCTCCGTATCAATCCGAACCACTACCCCGGCAGGGTATACTGGTACTGGAAGAATCCCGAGCAGCAGTGGCCCGCTTTCACCCAGCCCGTGCCGCCCTCCGGTGTTCCCCTCTGGGCATTCCGTCAGATCGAGGACCTTAAGCTCGTAAAGAAATTTGTCATGTGGTGGATCGACGAACGCCAGATCGGGAACGGTGAGTTCGGCGGCGGGCTTTCCGACGATGGCGACCTGACGCACCAGTTTGCGGGAGCGGCCCTCATGGGTGTCGAGCCGGAGAGAATCACCGACTCCATCCGTCGTGAGATGGATGCGTTTTTTACGAACGGCATGTTTACCAACGGGCTTCCGACCATCCAGACCGACGAGCTTCACACATACGAGGAGGGATGCCAGGTTCTCCCGCAGGATATGCTCCTCTCGTACGGCGATCCCAAGGCGGTGGAGCGTCTCATGAATACCGCCCGCGCCTATGACCGTATCACCGGAATCAACAAGGCCGGACACCGTCACTTCCGGTCGAGTTTCTACAGCGGGACGAAAATCGCCGATGAAGGCATCTGGGAATACTCCTACCCGTACTCATATCTTATCCTCCATCCGGGTATGGTTCTTGTCGAATATAACGGTAATCCGATGGCGAAAAAGCTTCTCCTCGAGGTTGCGGACGGACTCCTTGCCCACCGGAAAAAGGACGAGAACGGCAGGTATGTCATTCCAGGAATCATCAATTTCTCGACCGACGAAGACCGCAGGCCGGGTATCGGGCCCGCTATCCAGCTCTTCTGGGCGGCGTGGCGCTGGACAGGCGATGACAAGTATCTCCTGCCGATTCTCGACAGCGGTACGGGAAGCATCGGCAGTATTGGCGCCGACATCCTCGATCTACTCGACAAACGCGACACATGGGGGAAGGAGATCGTCTCGCAGATTACCCCGCATTCCGGGAACGATCTCTGGCGGCATATTGCCTGGCAGATGACCGGGAATACCCAGTTCCTCGAGGAATACTACGCCGACCAGATACAGGTAGCGTCCCAGCGGATGTATATCAATACCGAAGGACAGTTCTGGTCTGACCGTGTGAGTGTCAATTCGGCGGAACTCCAGCGGTCACGGCTCGGCGGCATAGGCGGATGGAGAAGCAACCAGTATTCCGGTCACGTGGTGAGCTGGAAATTCATGGCCCCGGCAAACGGCGAGAGTGTCGCCATCCTCGTGCAGAAGGCAAAAACGGATGAGTTCACGGTAATCGCCTGCAACCTCGACCGTGAGCCCGTTGCCGCCGTGATGACCGCATGGGATATCGCCCCGGGTACATGGGAGGCTACATTCGGGAAGGATACGAACGGCGATACGATTTCCGACACCACGACCGGCAGACAGACGGTGGAGCTCCAGAAAACCGGAACCATGAATATCACCTTCGATCCCCGTACAACCACGGTTATATCGATGAAGCTGGTTCGTCCTGCGACACCGCTCTGGGAGCGGACGGACCTCGGAATAGGGAAGGACGATATCAAAGTGACCGGGAACACCATCACAGTCACCGTGCACAACCTCGGTTCGGTGGATGCTCCGCAGAGCGATATCGCGATCGTGGACAGCGGGGGATGGGGACTCGCAACGGCCAGGGTGCCGGCCATCAAGGCGCCTCTTGACCTTGTGCCGAAAACGGAACAGGTCACCCTCACGCTTCCCGCGGGCGCGAAAATCACGGGATGCTCGATAGTGATCGATCCGGAGAAGAAGATCGAGGAAATAACCCGGAGAAACAATACTGTCAGTCTGTCCGTTGTAAATAAATAACGGGTATAATTCGGAGATAGAAACCGGATTGGGTAAAATCTGATTTGAAATGGGGGGAGTTTTTCTTTTTGAGATAAATCGATGGGAAAGAGGTTTATTAATACAATACAGTATAATATTCTCCTGTGGTTTATCAACTCACCCTGATTTTGAATGCCCATGCATAGGCGCATTCCGAGGGCCTCGATTTTGACAGGGGAAACTCGATCGTGAGGCCGTTTTCATCCTGATTCCACGCGAGGTTCCCGGGGATGCCGAGCATGGTTATCTCCGATCCCGCGGCTGCGCGCACCGATCTGATGAGGAATTTCTCGCCCTGCCATTTCAGAAAGATGGCATAGACATACTCCCCTTTCGCGGTAAACCGTATATCGCCCTCTTCGGTAGTATTCCAGACGCGAGTGCCGTATATTGCCTCACCATTGACCCTGAGCCATCTGCCCAGCGCGAGGAGCGGTTCACGCTCGACATCCGATATCAGACCGTCGGCGGTGGGTCCCACGTTGATGTCGAAGTTGCCGTTTTTACTGACGCCGTTGACCACCATATGGATGAGCTCCCTGACGGTGAGGCAGTCTTCGGGATTCATGTCCCTGTTATAGCCGAAGGTGTTGCCGACTCCGCGCCAGTATGACCACTTGTGGGTCAGCAGCCCCTCAGTTTCCGTGCCGTAATGGTACTCGACATTGTACACGTCGCCGTGATGCCCCCTCGAATCTTTCCCGAACCGGTCGTTGACGAGGACATCCTGTCCGCGCCTGCCTGCCTGGTTGTAGTAATGTGCCACAAGCTCTCTGCTTTTCCAGAACTCGGGCGGCTGATCCCATTCGCCGTCGAAATAGAGAAAATCGGGATGATAGAGCTCGATGAGCTCATGTACCTGCGGGACCATGAAATCGTCGACATAGTTGTTGACCGTTATCAGGCCTGCGTACGGGAATGGTTTGCCCGTATAAAGGGGATTGTACCATTCATAGAACGAGTAGTAAAATCCGACTTTCAGGTTTTCCTTCCGTGCCGCCTTGATAAGGGGGCCGATGAGATCGCGTTTGGGGCCCATTCTCATGGCATTGCGGTTGGTGTACCGTGTCGGCCAGAGACAGAATCCATCATGGTGTTTGGCGTTCACGAAGATATACTGTACTCCCGCGCTTTTCGCAAATGCCACCCATTTCTCCGGATTATAGTGTCCGGCTTTGAAGAGGGGAATGAAGTCATCGTAGGTGAAATGCTCGCCGTAGGTGTCGCGGTGGTACTGCCATGTCGGGTTTTCCCTGTCGTTCATGTTGTACCAGTACCACTCGGCATAGGAAATCCCTTCTTTTCTCGGCGCCCAGGCGGGTACCGAGCAGATGCCCCAGTGGAAATACATTCCCAGTTTCGCGTCATTGAACCATCCGGGACACCGGTGTGTATCGAGGGATTCCCATGTCGCTTCAAAGGGCTTTATGGGAATTTCTTTTGCGCATCCGGTTGGAATATAGCTGCTCAGCCCTGCCGCGATGGCGCTTCCCGCCGCCGATTTCAGAAACGAACGCCGTGAGAGCTTCCACTGTCGAGATACATTACCCATTTTCGTGTCTTTTCCTGCCATCGAAAAACTCTGTCAATCTTTCTCTTTCGCGGGGAGATCATAACTAAAGTTTCTGTCGGTATTACCGTGTTATCCGCCGAAAAACTCCGTGAGCGCACGTATGCCGGTATACGAGATGATACACGAAAAAATGAACGACGCCGCAAGACCGGTGTTGAGCAGTATCCCGGCACGGTGTTCACCCATGGTATCTCTGCGGTTGACGAGCACGATGATACCGAAAATGACCACGGGCAGGACAAAAACACCGGCGACCTGTGTCGCTATCTGTGCTGCGATCGGGTTGGCGCCGAAGATGGGAACGGTAAGCCCGAACAGGCACGCAATCCCGGTGAGGATACGGAAAAGCCGTGATCGCGTGTCGAGGGTGCCTGCGCGATAATCGCCGATAAGGAGCGGAGCCACCATGAGTATGGGGAACACGGAGGACAGACCGGCGCTCAGTGTGCCGACAAGGAAGATTCCGACCGCGTATTTTCCCGCTATCGGTTCGAGCGTATACACCATGTCGAGGACTTTCTCGATGGCGTGCCCGCGATGAAACAGCGCCCCGGTAGCGGCTACCATGATCGAGGCGCTGATGACGAACATGAGCAAGGCGGAGATAAGAGCGTCCCTGCTCTGGTCGCGGGAGTTTGCTGCTGTCCATCCCTTGCCTTTCATGAGGAGGGGGCGGACAACGAATGTCGGAGCCGCCATCGTCGTGCCGACAAACGCCGCGACCATGAGCTTTCCGCCCTCGGCGCCCGGTATCCGGGGGATAAAACCTGCGGCAATCTCTTTCGGTGAAGGGAAAACGACCACCATGGAAATGATGAATGACAGTCCCATGAGCGTGACGAAAAACACGAGAATCTTCTCGAAAAACGAATATCTGCCGACCCAGAGAAAGGCATACATGATCAGGATAACGACGATGGCGATGCCGAGAACAGTACCATACCGTGGAAGGGTAAGACCGGGGATGAAGATGTTAAGCCCCTCGTAAAGAGCTGTCGAGCACAATCCGAGTATGCCGGTGAGTGAGTTCCACTGGGCGATGATCACTCCGGTCATGGTGATTATCGCGAGCGGTTTTCCGAACCTCAGGCCGTTCCTGAAACCATGCATCGATGTTTCGCCGGTGATGACGGCAAGCCTGCCGTAAGCTTCCATGAGCACCCACGAGAACAGGCAGCTCAGAAAGAGCACCCAGGTGAGCTCCATTCCGAACTGCGATCCAGCCTTGGCCATGGAGGTGACGCTCCCCGTTCCGATGGTATACCCGATGCAGAATATACCGGGTCCTACCGAAAGCATGACAAGCCAGATGCGCCTGATTGGTGATAGTACGGAAAAGTCATGAGGCATAGCCCCTCCTGTTAATTAAGGCTGCCAGGAAACCGGCTTTCATCCTTTTTTATACGCGACCGCCTGCATGACCGCGATCAGATCCCCGTTAGCATCAAAAATCTCGATGCGGTAGAATCCGAGACGTCTCGTTTCGCGTATTTTTTTCCCTTTTGCTTCGAGCCGTCCCTGCGAAGGACAGGGCGCCATATACTGTATGCTTGCCTCGATTGCCACCGAGAGAATGCCTTCGGAGTTACATGCGGTGGCAAAAGCATAATCGGCAACAGAAAAGATAGCGCCGCCGTGAACGTTGCCGACAGCGTTTGCGGTGCTCTCATCGAGCGGCATGGTCACATGGGAACATCCGTCCTTAGCCTCGATAATCTCCATGCCGAGTTTAAGGGCGAAGGTGTCTTTTTTGCGGATCAGGTCGATTATATCGGTTTGTTCTTCCATGGTCTGTAACAATCTCCTTGTGGATTATTCCCATCTATGGCTGCATGGAAAAGATTACGTTCCAATACGCGGAGATCCTCATGAGCCATAAACGCGTTAGGTACATATGCACGGGTACTATTTTTTCCAGGGCGGGATTTCGGGTAGGAGTTTGTCGAATTCCGCAATGAATTGTGCTTCGTAATCAGCCGTATATCCGCCGTTGCGGAATTTATCGGCAACCACATTGTAAAACAGTTCCCACGAGTCTTCCTCATGTCCCGGATTGATGGGGTAAAACAGGAGGTCATTTGCCTTCGCCGCTTTCAGGTCGCCGAATGCATCGCCTATCATGATGACATGACCTTGAGGATACTTGCCCGCGACGAGCCGGAGATGATCCTTTTTCTTACCCATCTCCTGTCCGGCGATAACGCGGGGAAATTCGTCGATGTTGTTTTCCTCCCACTCACGGGCGAGCGCTTCTCCAGGTGTTCCCGAGCAGACGAGAATATCCGCCCATTTCGTGATTTTTTCGAGGCTCTCACGGACGAGGGGGAATGGCGGAACACCCTTGACGATGTCCTCGACCGAAGCGTTGACCGCATTGCTCCATGCCAGGGTCTGCTTGAGGACGGGGTCGCCGGTACGCTCGACTTCGGCCCTGAGTGTTGGATTGCCAAGCTTTGTCTCACGGGCGACCCAGTCACGGAGCGGCTGAGCGACCGGGATTTCGACTTTGCGTTTCTGCACCTCGGACCAGTCGACGAGCAGATCGAAAACCTTGAGCAGGGCAGGGAAACGGTTTTCACCGCGCCATTTCGAATAGAGGTTGACAAATTCCGATGCGGTACGGGCATACTTCGATACCGGCTGGAGATTCCAGTATTTTATGTTGTTCGGGATGAAGCATTCCTTCTGCTTGATTTCCATCGAATCGAACACGCAGCCGTCCGAATCGATGGCGATGAGAAATTCATGGTTCGGTTGCAGGTCTTTCAACGGGGCCTGTGGATCGGACATGGAAAAATCCTCCTGAAATTTGTATTGTATAAAAAGTTAAGAATTGCCTGATGATATATCAGAATTTATGTTTCAATCCGGCCTGTTTACATAATTCATGTGCTGTTATCTTGTTATGAGAGCTGTGTTTTTATCGGAATTTCTTTCCCTTGATGCCTGTATGCCAATATCATTTCACTAAGAGCATCTTTGAGCATCGACCGGCATTTACATAAGGTTTTTCCTTCAGTAACCACTTCCGGCCATTCAACCAGCTGCTCCATATATCCGGATTCTATTCTGGTGTATTTTGCCGTATAGTTGCTCAATATGATTGCATGCCTCTCATTAGATCGTCATCGCCGTGTAACCGCCGTCCACACGGATAATCGCGCCGGTGACGAACGATGAGGCTTTCGGCGAGGAAAGCCAGATGACCGCTCCCACGAGCTCCTCGGGTTCCCCGAAACGATCCATGGGTGTGTGGCGGAAAATGGATGCCACGCGTTCTTCGGTGAGTATCTTCCTGTTCTGCTCAGCCGGGAAAAAACCGGGAGCGACGGCATTCACCCGTACCTTGTGGGGAGCGAATTCGCGGGCCAGAAACTGGGTCAGGTTGTTGACTCCCGCCTTTGATACGCTGTAGGTGAATACCTTGGAAAGGGGAATGCTCGATGATACGGACGATATATTGATGATGCTTCCGCCTTTTCCCTGCTCGATCATGTGTTTTCCGAAAACCTGACAGGCGAGGAACATGCTCTTCAGGTTCACCCTGAGTATCTTTTCCCACTCGTCCTCGGAAATCTCGAAAAACGGGGTCGCCGAGTTGATGCCCGGAGCGTTGATAAGAATATCGACATGCCCCCATGCGGCAACAATTTCATCGAGGGCTTTCTGGATGTCCTCTTTATCGGTGGCGTCCATTTTTATAGCAAGAGCGTCGCCTTTCAGGTCGGTCCTGATCGACGTTGCGGTTTTTTCGGCATTTTCAGGATTGAGGTCGAGTATGGCGACTTTTGCTCCCGCCTGAGCCAGCCCTCGCACCATGGCGCCTGCGAGCACGCCGCCCGCGCCGACAGCGGCGGCTACTTTTCCCTTGAGACTGAACAGTTCTTCAACGAATGACATGGCATTATTCCCTGTTTGCGGTTGATAATTCATGGTTCCTGTGAGCGGAACGGATTGTTTTTGAGCAGATACAGCATTTCGCCCGCCTTGGGGACATACAGATATCCCTCGTCCTCACGGTCTTTCCAGACGTCATGATCGATCGATTTCGGGTCACGGTAACCGAGATTGATTTTTTTACAGTAATCCTCGGGCATCGCTGTTGCCAGTACGACGCTGATACGCGGTTTTTCCGTTCCGTTCTCGAATGAACCGATTCCCCGCACATTGCACGAGTGGGCGAGTATCCCTCCCTGGATATCCTTGAATCTGTCCCACTGTTTGACAAAGTAGTCGCGGCAGTGGTATCCGATTTTCTCGAGCAGGTGGCCGTAAACCTTTGAAAGATGGGTGACATGCGGGGCATAGATGATGAGCTCGCCGCCATCGGCCACAACCGATTCAAGTTTGTACATGCACTTGCCCGCGGTCCATATCTCGTCGTACATCGAAGGAGCGCACGACAGCACACGTCTGAACGGGTGATCCTTGTAGATGATGTGAATCTTGTCGGACAGGCTGGCGGCTGCATGAAAGGTTTCCTCAGGAGGGCCGATATAGAGACCAGACAGGTTATGCTCCTTCACCACGAGGTTGAGACACATGCGCTCGACCGGAATGAATCCCGCGGCCTTTTCAACAAGCCTGCGCATGGGCGTGTTTTTGGTGCCGATAAATACCGGCATGGTGATCAGAGCGCCGATCCAGTGGAACGTATCGATGATGTCCTCGCCGCTGATGCCGGGGAACAGGTACTTGTGGCCGCCGGAAAATCCCATCGCCTCGTGGGGGAATGTAGGACCGATGATCAGGAGGAGATCGTAATCGTACACCATCCTGTTGACGGTTACATCCACCCGTTTACGGAGAAGACCGTTCGAGATTTCCGCGATCTCATCCTCGCCGAATGTGCCTGCGAGCCTGAGCTGTTCACGGTCCTGGCAGTTATGATTGAAAAACCGCGCTTTTGGGTACCGGTGAATATGGTCGTCACGGGTAATCCTGAGGAGCTGGTATATCTGCTCATCGCTCATCGGGGGATGAGTACCGAGAGCGATGAGGAAATCGAGGAGTTTTACCCGTTCCGCAAGAAGCCTGTATACCATGCGGAACATGAGATCGAACGGCCCTGAGCGGGTATAGTCGGGTATGATGACAAGTACTTTTCTGCCATCCAGCTTTTTCTGCGCAAACGCTTCCGCACAGAGATCATACACTTCCTGCTCGCCCAGGAAATCCGTTTCTGAACCTTTTCCGATAATCATTTGATAAGTCTTATGGTTTGTGGTTTATCGTTTATTGTTCATGGTTTGTGGTCTATGGTTTATGGTCTTTTCCCTTATGCCTTGTGCCTTATGCC